>NZ_JBDNJQ010000146.1:0-21719 GCF_051172895.1 Nostoc sp. CALU 1950
CTACAATAATCGGTCTTTTGTAGAGACGGCGATTCATCGCGTCTTTTGCCTTAACCGAACCGTGTTGAGACTTGAAGGACACTAGACATCTGGTGAAAATAAATTAGGGACAATTCATGAATTGTCCCTAGCAAGGATTTCGAGCAACGCAGAATTAATTTTCACCAGATGTCTACTTCTTAAGAGGCTAACAATTCTGGCTGAGGCATTAAACCCTGGAGGATATGGCGCAACTGTGCGATCGCTTGGACTTGAGAATCACCAGTTTCCTGGAATTTATCCAAAGATTCTCCAATTCCTTGTAGCTTTTGCCGTAATCCATCTAGAGAATCCTGAATTGGTTGTAGTGCTTCTTGATAAAGATTTACTCGACCACAACATTCAGCAGTTGTTCTTCGTAGAGATAGCAAGTTTTCCTCGATCGCTTTCAGTTCTTGGCGCTTTTCATCTAGATCGTGAGTTTGATTGTCAATCATTCCCTGATTTAGCTCAACACCAGAACGAATCTGGTCAATCTCACGTTCCAGCTTTTGAATTTCTTGTGAATATTGTTGTCGCTGGGTTTCAATTTGTAACAGAATTGGTTCTAAATTAATTTTGTTGTTACTTTCTTCTTCAGTAACAGTATGTCCTTGGCGTCGCAGCATTACAGCTTGGTGTTGCTTGAGAAACTTCTGATGCTGTAGCATATTGCGGCGTTGTCCCACCAAACTGGAGTTTAGCATCTGATAAAGGTCTTTTTCATCAGTTAGTTCTAGTTCCAAATTGATGTGATCATTGTCAGATGCGTTATTTAATTTAGTTTGGAGTTCTTCTATAGCTTCTTGTTTATATATTAGTTCTTGTTCTTGATCGTGAACAAAGCTAGCGTCTATTTCTAACTTATGCTGCAAGTCTTGTACTATCTTTTGTAGTTCTTCTAAAGGCATTTTCTCCAATGCTTCTACATCAGCTTGTTGGCCGAGAACTACATCACCAGATGTTGCAGCTAAAGAATGCATCTGTTGATATAACTCTTCGGCGCTTCGTAACTGCTCTTTGATTATCCGAGCATACTCTTGCTTGCTGGTAAGGTCTGCTGTATTTATTTGTAATTGGGCTGTTTGCTGAACTAGAGAATTTTGTGCCTCTTGCAATGCATTTTGGCGATCGCTAAAAGTTTGTGACAAACGCTCAACTTCTTCTTGCTGTTGTGCGATCGCACTTTTTTGCTCCTCCAGTTTTTGCCAGTGGGGGGTAAGAGTAGCTTGCTGCTTTTCCACCAATTCAAAGGCCAGATGCAGGTGTTCTCTTACTGTTTCCGTGGGAGCAACACGACTAGACAAGCGATCGAGTAACTCACTCATTACCCGACTTTGCTCCTCATCCAAAACCGTCCCTGGTTGAAAATCCGCTTGACGTTCCTCTAAGCGACGCTGCTCACCGCGTAAATGCTCCCAAGCACCTTCCAACTCTTGGCGGTTGCGCTCAACTTCTGCTTGCAACCGTTCAATTTCCTGGCGCGAGGTGTCAACTTCCTGTTTTTGCTCCTCTAGTTGTTGTACCTCATCCTCCAATTGTTGCAACTGTTCCGAACGCACCTCCATGTCCATTTCACGGCGATTCAACTCTTGCGCCTGAAACGTTAACGACTGTTTCCACTGATCAATCTCATCTTCCTTGAGCTTAAATTTCTCCAACTGGCGGGAAAAATTCTGCAAAATGTTGACTAGTGGCCGCCCTGCTTCTTGAATCCGCTGCACTTGACGATTCGGATTCAGTTCAGCCAGTACCAAAGCACCATCATTTAATTTGCTTGCGTCTTCAGCGGCAATCACTTCTTCCGACACAGTACTCCAATTCTGGTCAGTTCGCTGACAAGCTAGCAGTTTCAGTTCGGTTTTAGCACCGCCACTGAGTAAACCACCTTTCTGTTTTTGTACTTCTGCTAAATACAGCACACCGTTAGTCCTTTATTGATGCACTTCAAGTTCGTGTTTTGGGATATACCTTAAATAATTCTGTTAACTTGTCTCACTGAACCGGAGTTTAGGAGCACAAGACAGACAAAACTATAGACGCGAGATATTACGTCTTGATACTTATAGAAGCGACCTAGTCGCGCCTTTATATTTTGTACTGATGACAGTGATGATGACTTCCGTGTTAACACTAGCTTTGTCAAAGTGTATTACGAAAGATGAAGGTTCTTAGCTGAATGTATTCCCTAAAGACAATCAGAACAGAGTAAAAATCTTTTCAATACTCCATAATCAATACTGAAACAAGAAGTCAGAATTCACAATTCCGAATTCAGCAATACTTAAGGAGTAATTTTTAGATAAATGCAGGGAAATTTAAATGAAATTGATATTTGCAGTATCCTGCAATTGATTGAATTGGGACAGCGAACTGGGCAACTATGGGTGGAAGCTTATAGCTCTCACCATAACAACAAACTGGGTGGAGAAGGAGCAAGTATTTATCGCTCTAAACAACAGTCTTGGTTCGTCTTTTTCTTGAATGGTCAAATTATCTATTGCCAAGAAGGCGAGAGTAGTTTATCCAGAATTAGCGATTATTTACGTCATTATCGAGTTGAGACGCGACTCACCGACAAACAAATTGCCTCCCTACCACCAACTGACGCGCCAGAATATGCCTATCTTTGGGCACTCTTGGAGCGGAATATTATCAACCCAAAGATAGCTGGTAGTATCATTCAAGGCTTGGTGCATGAAACTCTCTTTGACCTGCTGAGTTTACGTCAAGGTAACTTTATTTTCCATCAGGGTGTGGCACTTGCCCCGCAATTAAACACTTTTGAGATTGCCCCATTTGTTACAAAAATTACGAAGCAGGTGCAAGAGTGGAAGCAACTCTATCCACATATTCAGTCTCCAGAACAATTGCCAGTGCTATCTGATAAAGTTCAGCTACAATCTTCCCTACCAGAAGCAACCGTAAATAAGCTACAACATTGGGCTGATGGTAAAACATCCTTGCGACAACTGGCTCGCCATCTCAACCGAGACATTTTGACAGTCGCTAAGGCAATATATCCATACGTGCAACAGGGTTGGCTACAACTAGTATATTCAGCCACTGTTAAACCAGATATTCACACGGATAGCTGGGAATTGAAGGAAAAACAAAAGGGGCGGATAGTATGTATTGACGATGCGATCGCCATCGGTGAGACTATAAATTCCATCTTAGAACCACAAGGTTATGAAGCGATCGCGCTCACCAATCCTCTAGAGGCACTTAGTCTGGTGTTTCAACTCAAACCAGATTTAATTTTATGCGACATTGCCATGTCGGAATTGGAGGGGTACGAGGTTTGCGCCATGCTGCGACATTCAACAGTATTTCGGCTCACACCAATTATCATGCTTACTGGGAAAGATGGGTTTATCGATCGAGTCAAAGCTAGGATGGTCGGGGCTACAGATTATTTAACAAAACCATTTACAGACACTGAATTACTGATGCTCGTAGAAAAATATATCAACAACCAATGAAAATTGGGCATGGGGCATTGGACATTGGTTATTAATTTTTCTCCCTCACTCCCTCATCTCCCTCATCTCTCTCACCTATGGGACATATAAAGAGATCGAAGATTTGTTGATCTACTAAAAGATGAGTTAAAAGATGTTATCACAGAGTCAGCCAACTTCGTGAAACGTCAATCACCGGGAAAATAGTGAAAACATAGAATTAATTTATACAGTTAATACTTGCGGAGGAATCAGGGAATGTTCCAAATAGGAACGTCTACATCAGGAGGTAAATAGACACTTATGAGCACAGTTCTGATTGTGGAAGACAGTATCGCGCAAAGGGAGATGATTACAGACCTCCTGAAAGCAACTGGCCTAACAGTTACCCATGCCAGTGACGGATTAGAAGCATTGGAGGCAATTCAAATAGCACCTCCAGATTTAGTGGTATTGGATATTGTCATGCCCCGGATGAACGGCTACGAAGTTTGTCGGCGGTTAAAATCCGATCCAAAAACCCAAAATGTCCCAGTGGTTATGTGTTCTTCCAAAGGTGAAGAATTTGATCGCTACTGGGGGATGAAACAGGGTGCAGATGCCTACATAGCCAAACCATTTCAACCAACCGAGTTGGTAGGAACAGTCAAACAACTGCTGCGAGGATAAGGATAAAAACAACATGGTCAGCAAACCGGACTTTTTAAGTGGCAGCGGTCAAGACCACTTCCGACCAGAATTACAAGTAGAAAGTCCTGAAGGTGAGTTACATTTGAGGTTTTACATTCCCTCGCATCAGGAGTTTGCACTACAAGCAACTGGCATCCGAGAGGTAATTGAACTAAGTCCTGATAGAATCACCCCGATTCCTAATGCTTCTCCTTTACTTTTGGGTACTCTAAATTTACGAGGTCGAGTTATTTGGGTGGCCGATTTGGGTCAATTTCTGGGGGAAGCAAGTGCATTAAACACGGATAGAGCTGAAATTTCGGTAATTGCCATTGAGGAGCAAGAGACAATAGTAGGTTTAGCAGTAGAGGAAATTGGTGGTATGGATTGGCTGGATGTCCAAAATCTCATGCCACCAACTAATGTTCCAGATACTATGGCTCCTTTTTTACGTGGAGAGTGGTCATTAAGTGCTAAAAAAAACCAGTGCCTACGACTGCTCGATCAAATGGCAATTGTACGGAGTGCTAGGTGGGCAGGATGAAATTGGAGGAGGAAATGGCAGCAAGTATTGATAATTACGAGCCAACATATCAACAGGCGATGACCGCCTATGTTCAAAGGAATTATGAGGTTGCAGCCACTTTAGTTGACCAAGTGGTGCAAAATTTACCAGATGACCCCAACTCCCATTTGTTGCGGGGTCACATCTACTATGTTTTACAGCAGTACGATGTAGCAAAAGAAGAATATCAACAGGTATTAGGCTTGACTAACGATCAAGAAATTATTGGTTTTGCCAAGAATGGAATTGAAAATATCAATCAATATTTACAGTCATTCGGTGGGCAGATTGATACATCCGGAAGTCAAGAGCAAATAAATTCCTCAGAGATATCTGATCCACTGGCATATAGGGAACCAGGATTAGAAGATTTGAACGCTAGTGAGGAATTTGACAGCAATAACCTTGATTTTAACTTTTTTGGAGAGCATCAAGAAACTGTGGATGGCGTTGAAGAACTATCTTCAAAAAGTCCATTTGACCTACCCACAGAAGACAGCATTGGAACGGTCAAAATATCAGATTCTTCTCCAGCTTTTGGTGACGACCCTTTTGCCTTAAATGAAGAATCACAACAAGAACAAGAGTCAAATAGCAAGTGGGAGGAGAATACAGAATTAGAATTGCCTGCTTTTTGGCAAGAAGATTTGTCAGGAGATATTCTGGAAGAATCATTAGTAAATAGTCAATTTTCAGATAATGGAATAAATTCTCCTCAAGAAAATTCAACTATTAACAATAACTCTTCATCTTCTAAGTCAGAAATTGATAATAGCGAGAATAACTTTCCTGATTTGTTGAGTGAGCCAAAGTCTCCAGAGCTTAGTATTGAGAATTTAGAATATAAAAAATCTAGTTTTGGAGACGAAACTTTACTAATTGTTGAAGAAGAACTAAGAAATGGTTCGGCAACAAAAAATAAGTTGGAATACGGCAGTCAAGATAACTTGCTTGAAACCGAAGCACATAGTTGGTTGGAACCACAAGATTTTGCCGCAGAGGAAGCTTCTCAGCCAGATTTATCTGATGATTCTTCATCTTTTAGTAGCAATCTACCCAGAGAAGAAAAGCAGTTTAAGTCAGGTGAATTCATCAGTCAAAATAGCTTTGATGACGATGAAAACTTTGATATGGAAGCATTTGAGTCTGCTTTTGGCTCAGAGGGTTTAAGTTCTTATGAAGACTCAAGTAATATACTGAATGGAGAAAATTCTAAGAGCAATATCGAGTTTTTAGATGATTTTGAGGAATTTGACGATTTAGGCAACATTCCAGGGTTTGACCTGATCCAAGGAGATGCTAACTTCGGTGATCTAGCAATGCATTCTGCTCCAGCAGAAAATAGTGACACTGGACGCGCTCAAGTCGCGGAGGCTTTTCCAAGTAATACAGCCGATCGCGAAGAAGAACTATTTTCGATGACTGGTTCCCATGAAGGAGTTCCAGTCTTTAGCCAAACAGATGTCTCGAAACTAGAACCCAACGTCAGCATCGAGCAAGGATGGTTAGCACCATTAGAAAATGCCTCCATCGAACAGAAACAATGGTTAATTGCTGGAAGTGTAGGCATTGTCTCGGCGCTGGTTGTAGCTACAGTTAGCTTTGTCGCCACCACATTTTCGCCACCCCAACAACGAGAAACAGTACGAAACACAGGTTGGGCAATGTCACTCGCATCTGGGATTGCAGGTTTTGCTACCGCAGGCTTTATGGGGAATTTGGCGCTGAAACAAATTCGGCGCACAACTAATGATCTCCAAGCTCAGTTTGAGGCTGTACGTCAAGGAAATCTGAATGCTCAAGCTACAGTATATTCCGAAGATGAATTGGGGCATTTATCCACTGGCTTTAATGAAATGGCACGGGTAATTTTCACAACCACAAGTGAAGCCCAACGGAAAGCCGATGAACAAGAGGAAGCCAAAGAAAATCTCCAACGCCAGGTGATTCGTCTCTTGGATGATGTGGAAGGAGCTGCTAGAGGTGATTTAACAGTCCAAGCTGAAGTGACAGCCGACGTACTGGGAGCTGTAGCTGATGCCTTTAACCTGACAATTCAAAACCTGCGGGATATTGTGCAACAGGTAAAAGTAGCAGCGAAGGATGTAACAAAAGGTGCAACCAACTCTGAAACCTTTGCTAGAGCATTATCTAGTGATGCTTTGCGCCAAGCGGAAGAGTTGGCAGTAACGCTGAATTCTGTACAGGTAATGACCGACTCAATTCAGCGGGTAGCAGAAGCGGCGCGGGAAGCCGAAACCGTTGCTCGTGATGCTAGCACGATCGCTCTCAAAGGTGGTGAAGCAGTAGAAAATACCGTGGCGGGGATTTTAGAAATTCGAGAAACCGTTGCCGAAACCACTCGCAAAGTGAAGCGATTAGCGGAATCTTCTCAAGAAATTTCTAAAATTGTGGCGTTGATTTCCCAGATTGCTTCGAGAACAAACTTGTTAGCACTCAACGCTAGTATTGAGGCGGCAAGGGCAGGAGAAGCGGGACGCGGGTTTGCAATTGTAGCAGATGAAGTGCGCCAGTTAGCAGACAAATCTGCTAAATCCCTGAAAGAAATTGAACAAATTGTGATGCAAATCCAAAGCGAAACAGGCTCAGTAATGACCGCGATGGAAGAAGGTACACAACAAGTAATTAAAGGGACAAAATTGGCAGAAGAAGCCAAGCGATCGCTCGAAAATATTATTCAAGTGGCGAATCGCATCGATATTCTTGTGCGCTCTATTACCAGCGACACTGTGGAACAAACGGAAACCTCCCGCGCCGTCGCTCATGTAATGCAATCAGTAGAACTGACTGCCCAAGAAACTTCCCAGGAAGCACAGCGAGTTTCAGGTGCCCTACAACACTTAGTAGGTGTATCCCGTGACTTAATCGCCTCCGTTGAACGTTTCCGAGTGGAAACTATGGAAACCAGATAAATAGTCATTTGTCTTTTGTCCTTTTTTATTTGCTAATGACTAATGACTAATGACCAATGACCAATGACCAATGACTAATGACTAAAAAACTATGCTGCCGGAACAACAACAGCGGATTTTGGGTTACTTTATTGAAGAAGCCAGGGATCACCTGAATACCATTGAGCAGGGCTTGCTGAATTTAGAGGGTACTCTGAACGACCCGGAAATGATCAGTGAAGTCTTCCGGGCGGCTCACTCCATCAAAGGAGGAGCGGCGATGCTTGGATTGACTAGCATCCAGCATACCTCCCACCGTCTGGAAGATTGTTTCAAAGTTCTTAAAGATAATCCGGTTCAGATTGACCAAAAGTTAGAGTCTTTATTTCTTGGTGTATCTGATACCCTAAAATCGCTGTTAGAGCATTTGAGCGGGCCTTATGGTCTTTCCGAAGATGCAGCTAATACTTTGATGTCAGAAACTGAGCCAGTCTTTCAATGGCTGTATCAGCATTTGGAACTACTTGTAGAACAAGCAAAGAGTGGAGTAGCCAGCAATCCTGACGCAACAGAAGTACACACAACCTCTGTAGAGAATGTCTCCACACTTACAGAACTTTTCCTGCGGCGAGATATTCCCGATTTGGCAGAAGACACCCATCAGGAATCTCTAGACTCAGTAGCACTCCAGGAGGTATCTTCGCCAGTCATTGCTAAAGAAAATAATAATTGGGGCGAGTTTCAAGCCCAAGTGTTGCAAACACTGCGGGAAATGTTGCAACTATTTAAGCAAACCACAACACCCTCAACTCGGCAAAACCTCCAGCAATGCTGTCAGCAGTTAGTCAAACTTGGTAAAACTTGGAATTTACCCAAGTGGTGTAGTTTGTGTCAAGCAGCAGCCAGTGCGATCGGCAATCCCGAAAATACTTATCTGACTCTAGCTAAAATTGTCATTACCGAAATTAAACAAGCTCAAGAATTAGTCCTGCAAGGTAGGGAAACTGAAATTGCAATTAGTCAGCAACTAGAAGCGCTTTTGAGCTTTGCAGAAATTGAGTTATTAGCAGTTACGCCTGATTTGTTTGATGAACAGTCTGCGGCTTTGACAGAATCAGAGCCAATTCTATCTGGTAACACCGACCAGACAAATGAAGAATTGAATCTAGATGAAGATACTAGCGATCGCGCAGCGTTAGCAAGTCCACGAGCGTCTGGCTATGCCAACGTCTCCAACGAACGCCCCTATCTTGAGTTCCAAGGAACACAACTCAATGCTGCGACTCACACCAGTCTTACTTTCAACACACATGAAGAAGCACATCCAATCAGTAACAATCTTGACCCTAATGGCCCAGAGGTAGGAATAGCTGAGTTAAATACCCTTGCCGATTTATTTGAAGGTGAGACTCCCGAACTAGATGAAAGCTGGCATCAAGAAGAAACTTTAGATATTGTTTCCACCGATGACTTTGGAATTGATTTCAGCAGTACTGATGCTGAGATTGCTGATGGCGATTTATCCGATTTACTCTCCTTTGATCAAGACATAAGCAATACACAGCACCCAACAATCACAGCCACTACAGAAGATTTATCCCTATTATTTGGCGATAATTTCCTAGAAAAGGAAAATTCAGAACCGCAAAATCAACAAACAGCTGCTACGACTCTAGAATTGAGTGATATTAACGTACTTGATATAAATTTAGATTCTTCTTCTGAAGATTTACAAGAATTTATTGATATTTCTAGTCATACAAACCAGTCTACTGATGTCAACAAAAATGATGCAGTAGAAGATTTATTGTCACTGGCACTAGATGATGATGAACTATTGCCAATAGGTGAAGTGACTCAACCAGAAACTGAGTCATTCGCCAGTGTAGAACTATCTACTAACCAACAAAATGGTTTTGATAACTTATTTTTAGAACCTAGAAATGCAAATTGGGTAGAAGAAATTACCCCCAGTGACTACATAGAATTACCCCAGCCAACAGGCTTGTCTTTGGACAACCTATTTGGTGAAACGGAAGAACAGATACTACTGCCTACAAGTGAACCAGAAATCGGTGATTTATTTGATACTTCTCCAGGAACAGCACCTGAATTTTCTCAATCAGAAAATGATCTGAGCAACTTTTGGAGTCAGGAAACCACAGAGGAGCAGGACGAGTTCGATTCCTTAATTGAGCAGAATGTGGAAAGGGCGTTAGATGAAAGTTTGTTTACTGGTGTAACTGATGATATTTTTGGCGATAGTCAGTCGCTTATAACTTCTCCTATAGCTAGTTTTGACATAGAAGAAGATTTTGATCTCAATTTCCAGCAGCAAGAGCAGCTAGATTTGATACTCTCATCAGATTCGGGAGATGATTTATTTGATGAATTAGTACCAAGTAGCTCAAATATTTCTCCTGCAATCAACGATGTCTCTACGCCTGAAATGCCTTTGTTTACGCCGCATCCAGAGGAAGAAATTCTCAGGCCGCAACAACCAGAAGCTTTAGATTTTGTTCCAGAATTTACTAATCAGCCCCCAGAGATATCTGATGTTGATCTGGAACTTAATTCATTAAGCTCTTTCGATGAAAATCCGCAACTGCTGTTTGAAGATGTCGCTGTAAATGATTCCACCTATATTCAGATGGAAACCACAGAGAATACTGTGGATGAACTATCAGAAACTATTAGTTTTAGGGAAAATTCAGATTCAGAATTAACCCAATTACAGCCAGATGATTTGTTCGCTTCTCTGGATGAAAATCCGCAACTGCTGTTTGAAGATGTCGCTGTAAATGATTCCACCTATATTCAGATGGAAACCACAGAGAATACTGTGGATGAGCTATCAGAAACCATTAGTTTTGGGGAAAATTCAGATTCAGAATTAACCGAAGCACAGCCAGATGATTTGTTCGCTTCTCTGGATGAAAATCCGCAACTGCTGTTTGAAGATGTCGCTGTAAATGATTCCACCTATATTCAGATGGAAACCACAGAGAATACTGTGGATGAATTATCAGAAACTATTAGTTTTGAGGGAAATTCAGATTCAGAATTAACCGAAGCACAGCCAGATGATTTGTTCGCTTCTCTGGATGAAAATCCGCAACTGCTGTTTGAAAATGTCGCTGTAAATGATTCCACCTATATTCAGATGGAAACCACAGAGAATACTGTGGATGAGCTATCAGAAACCATTAGTTTTGGGGAAAATTCAGATTCAGAATTAACCCAATTACAGCCAGGTGATTTGTTCGCTTCTCTGGATGAAAATCCGCAACTGCTGTTTGAAAATGTCGCTGTAAATGATTCCACCTATATTCAGATGGAAACCACAGAGAATACTGTGGATGAATTATCAGAAACTATTAGTTTTGGGGGAAATTCAGATTCAGCCCAGACAAGCCCAGAAATTTTAGATACTGAAGAAAATAATTTAGAAACTACCTTTGATTTCGCAGAAAACACAGCTTTTGAAGATATAGAACTGGGTTTTGATAATGATT
This sequence comes from Nostoc sp. CALU 1950, assembly GCF_051172895.1. NCBI lineage: Bacteria > Bacillati > Cyanobacteriota > Cyanophyceae > Nostocales > Nostocaceae > Nostoc > Nostoc sp. CALU 1950. The sequence goes on from NZ_JBDNJQ010000146.1 coordinate 11,144, forward strand.
CATTGTTTACAGAAAATGCTCTGCCAGAAGCAGAAAAGCAGGAAGAGAATGCAGCAACAATTGACTCACAATCTGTCCATGACTTCACACAAACGCTTATTCAGGAAGATGTCGAAACCGATTTGTGGGATTTAGGAGAGACATCTGAAGTTGCGCCAGTGTCAGAGGGAGAAAATACTATTGTTGCCCCGAATGAAGAATTGGCAACTACAGAAATCGTTGAAGAAATTGCTCCAGAAGATGAATTTGCAGACTTGGCAGCATTACTAGGAGAGGAAGTAGCACCCATCCCCAAAGCCAAGGAGATACCAGAAGTAGACTTTGCTGCCCTGGAAGAATTGCTAGGTACAGATAATGAAAGCGATGTCTACGACGGGCTACGCCAACGCCAGCCCTCAGAGATTCAACCAGTCTTGGCTAAAAATCCCATTCCATCACCAGCGATCAAAGATGAATTCGGTGACTTGGAGAAGTTGCTGGCAGAAGCAGATCAAACAATATCCCATTCACCTTCAGTAAAATCAAACACCAGCAAAACTCCCCGCCCCTCTACTCGTCGGGCTGCCAGATTTGAAGAAACGATGAAGGTTCCAGTTAAGCAACTGGACGATATGAGTAATTTAGTTGGAGAGTTGGTGGTAAATCGCAATACCTTAGAGCAGGATCATGAACGGCTGCGGCAGTCATTAGATAACTTGCTGATTCAGGTACAACAACTCTCAGATGTGGGCGCAAGGATGCAAGAGTTGTATGAGCGATCGCTACTAGAAGCTTCTCTGTTAGCTGGACGTAAAAAGAAAGATCCCGGCTTTCAAGCTCCAGATTCCAATGCCGACAGGGGTTTTAGCGAGTTAGAAATGGATCGTTTTACACCCTTCCATACACTCTCACAGCAGATGATTGAGCGGATTGTGCGAGTCCGTGAGTCGGCTAGTGACATTGATTTCGTTACCGAAGAAACCGAGCGAGTCGCAAGGCAGTTCCGCCAAGTAACCACCCAGTTACAAGAGGGATTAACTAGAGCGCGAATGGTGCCTTTTGCCCAAACTATCGATCGCTGGCGGCGAGGAGTGCGCGACAACGCGATCAAGTGTGGCAAACAAGTCGAGTTGGTGATTGAAGGTGGTGATACCTTAATTGACAAGATGATTTTGGATCATCTGACCGATCCGCTGACTCACATGTTGAATAATGCGATCGCTCACGGTATTGAAACGCCAGAGCAACGCCAAGCTGCTGGTAAACCACCTGTGGGAATCATTACCATCCGTGCCTTCCACCAAGGCAACCAAACCATCATTTCTGTAGGCGATGATGGCGCAGGTATCGATTCAGCAAAGGTTAAGGCGAAGGCGGTGAAGATTGGCATGATTACAGAAGCGCAAGCAAAAGCCATGTCTCGTCTGGAAGTCTACGATCTGCTGTTCCAGTCTGGTTTTACGATTAAAGACCAAGCAGATGAAATTTCCGGTCGTGGTGTAGGTATGGACGTAGTGCGTTCCGAGATTAGCGAAATTCGTGGGACAGTTAACACCGATTCTGCGATCGGTAAGGGAACCACCTTCACTATTCGTTTACCACTGACTCTGAGTATTTGTAAAGCTCTCTGCTGCGTCTCTGATCGGTCAAGAATTGCCTTCCCGATGGATGGTGTAGAAGATACGCTGGATATACCAGTCAAAAATATTCAGCACGATGCCAATGGACAGTCATTTATTTCCTGGCGCGATACGGTACTGCCATTCCGACCGCTAAAGGAACTTTTAACTTTCAATCGCCAAATCAGTCGTGGTAATGTCTATGGCGGCACCAGAGATGACGATATGGTTTCTGTGGTTGTGGTGCGATCGGCAAATACCCTGATTGCTCTACAGATTGACCTGGTGTTGAGCGAACAAGAAATTGTAATTAAACAATTTGAAGGGCCAGCGCCTAAACCCATTGGTGTTGCTGGTGCTACAGTCTTGGGTGATGGTCGGATTATGCCCATTGCTGACGTGCTGGAAATAATTGATATCTTCCAGGGACGGATTTCTACACAAACTGGTGGCAATTCTTGGCAACAAAAAGCTACTCCTCCAGATACATCTCCTGCGAAGATTGACCCGACAGTACTGATTGTTGATGATTCGATTACAGTCCGAGAGTTGCTATCCCTAACGTTTAACAAGGCAGGTTATCGCGTAGAACAGGCGCGTGATGGGCAGGAAGCTTGGGATAAACTCCGCTCCGGTCTGCCTTGCGATATCGTATTTTGCGACATTGAAATGCCCCGTTGCGATGGACTGGAATTACTCTCTCGCATCCAGAAAGACTCTAACCTCAACCACTTACCGATCGCGATGCTCACCTCACGAGGTGCAGATAAGCACAGACAAATTGCATCTCAACTCGGTGCTAGTGGCTACTTTACCAAGCCTTATCTCGAAGAAGCTCTCCTCGAAGCCGCAGCGCGAATGCTGAAAGGGGAGAAACTCATTACTACTACAAGTAATGCTTAGTTTCACGATTTTGAAAAACACCTTGCAGGGCTGCTGTCAAGTTCAGGAGGCAGGAGGATGAAGGCAGGAGGCAGAAGGTAAACCACCCTTAAAAGAGTGGGATTGAAGCAAGGACGTTTTATACCTCACTGCAAGCAGTCTCAGTATAATTATCGGTTTGAACTGGGCTTTAGACCCAGAACTAAAGTTTTAATTGATACTTCTTACCTCCTGCCCTCTGCCTCCTGCCTTCTGCCTTTCTTCGGTAAATTAACCTGAGTTCGACAAACCTCTCCCTGCCTTGAACTAAAGTTCAAGTCTGTCCCTCTCCGAGTCGGAGAAGGACAGGTTTTGCGTAGTAAAACCAGGGAGAGGTCTTTTGGGCGTCGAACTTACGTTAAATTGGTGTCAGTAAGTTTTCAAATACAAAGTCAGCCAATTGAGTGCCAGACACATAAGCTGCATCTGCATCCCATTGATAATGGACACCGAGATAAACCCGGCTGCGTCCATTCTCTAAGGCTGCTGAAGAGAAACTGTTGAATGTCCGTGTGATTCTAATGCCATTATTGCCCCTGGCCGCTGGATCTTCAGATGTGGCTGTGAAAGTAACATTGTCAGTACCAAAGAAATTCCGCAAGATTCCAGAATGGGTTGCTCCGAAAGTTGCGTGACCAGAGACATACGCCGGGAATGCAGGTGAAAATCGGGTGCCATCAAGATTGGGCGACAGAGGTCTCCAAGTGGGATCGGCGGTAGTTCCAGAGTTTCCGTCCGTATCTGCCAATTGAATTGCACTTTCCGGTCTCCACAAGTCCAAATTGGTGTCGTACTTCGCATCCCAAGCCAAGATTGCTGCATCACCCAAAGCTAACCCTACAAGGGCAAACAGTCGTGCATTCTCGGAAAAGCTTAATCCTCTCAATTTAGACAGAATCTGGGTTATGGTATAAAGTTGTCCGGGTGGCTTGTATGTTCCATCAAGATCATTCGCCCAGAACAGAGCAATATCAGTTTGCTCTTGAGTGCGATCGCTAGAGTTATCAGAACCAAGCCGTTTTACTTCATTGACTTGAGCAGCATATTCAACACTAGCGAGTAAATCTTGCTTGCTGTAGAAACCCCCTGGTCGAGTCGGACGGAATTTCTTGATCTGTGTTGGCGAGAAAGGTTTAACTTTGCCCCAATTGGGAGTCACTGGAGCGCCAGAACCTGTTGGACGCCAATCACCAGGCTGATTTCCTGGAGTGTAAGGGGTGTTGTCGTTAAAACCGTCCCCTTGTCGATATTGGATAATTGCTTGAGCTGCTGCTATCCCAAGTTCTTTACCATCATCAATGCTTTGTAGTGAAAATCCACAGTTTTCAAGTTCTTTACGGGCTTTTTTGAGTTCTTCGTCAAAGAAGCTTTGGCTTTTCACCTTGGAATAGGGATAAACACTAACACTGCTCAATACAGTATAGGCAGCGTAAACAGCTGCCGCTTCTTTAGAAGCTCCGAACGCCGCAGGGATGATTCCTAAATATGGTTTGTAGGTCTTCTCAATAGAATTAACAGCATCAAAGATTGCAGCATGTAATATAGCACCAGTACGAGCGATTGGGCCGGGAGCGCCACCGTTTACACGGATTGCTTGTAAATATACATTGTTCCAGTTTATAACTTGGTCTAACATAAAATCTTTTGTCTTTATTGTGTATCAGATATTGCATATTGAATTTTTCAAATAGAAGTAGACCAGTTAAAGGGTTCAGCTTCCAAATGAGGCAAATTAAAAAATTAAATGCGCGACGCCCAATAGCCCCTGGGAGACATCGCTTATCTACATTTACTTGCTTATTGAAAGCCTAACGAGACTGCTTATTGCTTACTAGTACCCCAGAGGGTACTCTTTCCCATTGGAATTTTCCCGGAAGTTTGGTCAGTGTATGCTCCACGTCTTGGGTCTATCTTTGTACTATGTAAAGAAGAACTTTTGACTTAAGACTATGCCTTCTTCTAAAAAAACTCTCACCTACCCATCCAGTTACAAGAGCAATCAAGTTGATAACTACCACGGTACTCCAGTCGCAGATCCTTATCGTTGGTTAGAAGATCCTGACTCTGAAGAAACAAGAACTTGGATTGAGGCACAAAATCAAGTTACTTTTGGCTACCTGAGTGAAATTCCTAGCAGGGAAAAAATTAAACAGCGTCTCACCAAACTTTGGGATTATGAAAAATATGGTATCCCTTTTAAAGAAGGCGAATCTCTGCGAGACGGTTCCACCGAACGCTACTTTTATTTTAAAAATGACGGGCTGCAAAACCAAAGTGTCCTTTACACTCTAAAAACCCTCGACGAACAACCCAAAGTTTTACTCGACCCTAATAAGCTCTCAGAAGATGGTACTATTGCTCTTTCGGGATTGTCCATTAGCGAGGATGGCAAACTTTTAGCTTATGGTCTATCCACCTCTGGTTCTGATTGGCAAGAGTGGAAAGTACGCGATGTTGAAACTGGTGAAGATATTCAAGACCACCTGAAGTGGATTAAATTTTCTGGCGCATCTTGGACGCATGATAATCAAGGTTTTTTCTATAGTCGCTACGATGAACCAAATGAAAAAACTCAATTAGAAGATGTTAACTATTATCAAAAGCTCTACTATCATCAACTGGGTAAATCCCAATCAGAAGACATATTAATTTATCATCGTCCTGACCAAAAGGAATGGGGTTTTAGTGGTGGGGTTACTGAAGATGGACACTATCTAATAATTTCAATTTGGCTGGGTACTGACTCCAAAAACTTGGTTTTTTTCAAAGATTTAACTAACCCTAATGCTGAAGTTGTAGAACTAATTAACCAGTTTGAGGCAGATTATAGCTTTATCGACAATGATGATAGCGTCTTTTATTTCCGCACAGATTTAAATGCACCACGGGGAAGAGTTATTGCAATTGACACGAAAAACCCTTCGCCAGAGAATTGGCGAGAAATCATTCCTCAATCTGCGGAAACTTTAGAAAGTGTTGGCATACTCAATAACCAATTTGTTGCTGATTACCTCAAAGATGCTCACAGTCAAATCAAGATTTTTGACCTCAATGGTGCATTTGTACGCGAGGTTGAATTACCGGGACTCGGTTCAGCCGGAGGTTTTGGTGGTAAGCGTCATGATACCGAAACTTTTTATAGTTTTACCAGCTTTACCATACCAGGTACTATTTATCGCTACGATATGATAACTGGTAAAAGTACGGTTTTTCGTCAGCCACAGGTAGATTTTAATCCTGATGATTATGAGACAAAACAAGTTTTTTATCAGAGTAAAGATGGTACTAGAGTGCCAATGTTTATCACCCATAAAAAGGGCATAAAATTAGATGGAAATAACCCAACTTATCTTTATGCTTATGGTGGATTTAATGCCTCAATGACACCTGGTTTTTCTGTGAGTCTTTTGGTGTGGATGGAGATGGGTGGTGTCTATGCTATGCCAAATATACGCGGCGGTGGAGAATATGGCGAAGAATGGCATCAAGCAGGAATGAAGGATAAAAAGCAAAATGTCTTTGATGACTTTATTGGTGCTGCTGAGTGGTTGATTGCGAATAAGTATACTAAGACTGATAAGCTGGCGATCGCAGGTGGTAGTAATGGCGGTTTATTAGTCGGTGCTTGCATAACGCAACGTCCCGATTTGTTTGGTGCAGCTTTACCAGCAGTCGGTGTCATGGATATGTTGCGGTTTCACAAATTTACCATCGGTTGGGCTTGGACTTCCGAATATGGTTCAGCAGATAATCCAGAAGAGTTTTCAGGGATTTATGCATATTCGCCATTGCACAATCTCAAACCCGATACAGCTTACCCAGCAACCTTAATTACCACAGCCGATCATGACGATCGCGTTGTCCCTGCTCATAGTTTCAAATTTGCCGCAGCTTTGCAAGAGGCTCACGCTGGGAATGCACCAGTTCTAATTAGAATTGAGACTAAGGCAGGACATGGCGCAGGTAAACCCACGGCTAAAATTATCGAAGAAGCCGCAGATAAATGGGCTTTTTTGGTACGTGCTTTGGATGTTGAAGTTTAGATTAATATGATTGTCTCACGCAAATGTCCTCGCCTTTGCGTGAGATTTTGTCAGCAATGAGACAAGAAGACTCAATATTAAGATAGGACTTCTATTTTATAAAAAAACACCGTACAAAGTCTTAACTCATCACTCCTAACTATTTCAAACAGATCCAGTCACCTTCTACTTGAGCGATCGCACCACCAGGAAATGGATCAGTTTGCGATCGGTTGGGCGCTATAATTAAAGCCGTTAATTTTTCGATGTGTTCAAAACTCGCTGCATCAGTCAGTATTTGCTGCAATACCTGACGCATCACCCGACGTTGCAACGCCAATGGTGCTTTCTGCAATACTCGACGATTTAACCGTAAGGGAAAAGTAAAGGGAGGTGAGGAGGATGAAGAAGATATTACTCCCTTATCTCCCCTATCTCCTTCACCAACTCCCATAGCCTTTTCCCGCAACTGCTGGGCAGCTTTTTCTAAATATTCCACTTCTGCTTGGAGAAGTTCTGCTGTTTGAGCTAAGGCTGATTCTACTTGTGGATTAAAATTATTTTGCAAATATGGTAATAACTCTTGGCGAATGCGGTTGCGAGCGTATTGCAAATCTTGATTGGTAGAATCTTCCCAAATTAGTAATTTAAATTCTTGACAAAATTGCTCTGTTTGTGAGCGAGTGATTTCTAAAAGTGGGCGCACTAGCATAATGCCTGTAGTTAGAGGGCGTTGCCAAGTCAGGGCTTGTAAGCCATCCGCACCAGTACCGCGAATTAAATTGTAGAGGAGAGTTTCGGCGCGATCGCTGGCGGTGTGTCCTGTTACTATATATTGATAATTATTTGCCTGTGCGATCGCACTTAAAGCTTGATAGCGCCAATCGCGTGCAGCAGCTTCACTATTTATCGGTTTGTTCGCTGTTTCTAAATAAAAGGGTATACCCCAACTTTTAGCTAAATTTTCGACGTGATGAGCATTAGCTTCAGAGTCAGAACGCCAGCGATGATCGCAATGAGCGATACCTAAATCCCATCCCCATTTGGATTGTAAATCTAAAAGTAATTTTATTAAACACAAAGAATCTTGTCCGCCGGAGACAGCGACTAATAGCCGTTGGTTGCGCTCAAATAAGTGGCGTGATCGGATGGTGCGATGGATTTTTGCGTGTAGAGGAGTCCATACCATTTTTAGAACTTCTCATAGTTTTTGGATTTGACTTGCAGCAACAACTTGTTTAACATTTAACGCTAGTTCGGGGAAAGTAGTAGAAATAATACGGTCATTGTCCGTAAACTTTTGAACTTGGTATTGACCCTCAACCAACTGGTAAACAAAAACTGTAGGGAGTTTAGGATTATCGAGATAAGCACGAGAAGCGATCGCGCCTCGCCAAGGAGCAAGAGACATTATACAATTTTGTTGGTAATCTAACGCCAGGTATTCCTGAACATACTACCACTTCAAGAATCTTAGTTGAGCGCCAGTGATTCCTAAAAGTTCTCTAACGCCAAGAAGCTTTAAGATTCCGGTGCTGTAAAATATGTATATATAATAAATTCTTCATATAAATAACACCTGATGAGTTCCTTACCCGCTAATCGTGCTAATACCCTCAAAGCTGCTTTTCGTGTTTGTGATGTAGCTCCTTTAGTGAGTAGTAGAGATATTGAACGTTATTATGTTAATTTATCAAAAGTCCGCAAGACAGAAGCAATTAATACTATTAAAAAACGCTTAGATTTTCTGGAACCCGCAGAATTTTGCAGTCTTCTATTTACTGGACATCGGGGATGCGGTAAAAGTACAGAATTAAGAAAGATTCAGCAAGAATGGGAATCTCAATATAAAGTTATTTATATAGAAGCCGACGCTGAACTAGATATATTAGATGCAGAATACACAGATTTATATTTGGTAATTATTAAAAAAGTTGCTGATGTCCTATACACATCGGAATTAAATTTTGATGCAAAACTTTTAACTAATTTTGAGTCTTGGTTTAAAGAAATTACTCAAGAAACTGAACAAACAGTTGAAAGGTCAGCAAGTATCAGTGCTGAGGCTGAAGCAGGAATAAAAATTCCCTTTCTTTCAAAGTTATTGGGTAAAATACAGGCTCAAATTAAAGGCGCTGACATACAAAGAAGAACGGTTCGCCAGAATTTACAAAAAGATATTGGTCGTTTACAAGCAGATATAAATTTGTTGCTAGGTGATGCTTTTGTCAAGCTTAAATCAAAATATCCTGAATATGAAAAAGGATTTTTAATTATTTTCGATAACTTAGACAGAGTGCCTCCAAATGTAGCTAAACATTTATTTTGTGATTACGCATTTCAATTACAAAGTCTACATTGTACGATTATCTATACAGCACCAATTTCTATTGTCTATTCTGAAAATAACTTGAGTAACACTTTCGACACACCCAATATTGTGCCGATGGTCAACATATATGAGTTTGAACAAGACAAAACCGATTTAGCTCATAATGATGATGGTATAACAGCAATTACGAGTTTAATTGAACAAAGAGTTGAAGTAGACGCAGTATTTGAATCGCGTCAACTATTGGTAGACTTAGCCAAAGCAAGCGGCGGTCACATCCGTCAATTGATGCAAATAGCATCAAAAGCATTTCTTACAGCCGCAACTCGCGATCACGAAAAAGTTACTGCGGATGATATCATTTATGCGATTAAGCAAGAGCAGTTTAATTTTGAGCGGAGTATATCAACAGAATACTATTCGGCGTTGGCTGCGGTATGTGTAAATAAGGATGTTTCTAAAGATGAAATCGGCAGGTTAATGCTGTTCAGTCTTTGGGTTTTTGAGTACAACGGCAAAAATCGCTGGAATTATGTTAATCCAGTTGTGAGGCAAATCCATGCTTTCCAAGAAGCACTCAAATCAGCTACAAGTAACCCATGATTTCAATTTAGAAAAAGAAACTTTTTTGCAAATAAATCAGCAGTCATTAGCGGAACTGTTAACCTTTATTGACTTTGCTGATACTCAGTTAACGATTGGGTTCGTTGCTGTTAATTTTGCTGAAGATAGAAATACTTTAATTGAAATCCTTGACAACTATCCTCGATGTCATGATATTCAGTTTGAAATTCTCAATTTTGCTGCTCCTAATTTGCGTTTTTTAAGGGATGAGATTATTCGTGATTTAAAAGAAGTTCATTTAGAGCCAGATAAAAAATTAGTTTTGATTGTTATCGGGTTAGAAAAGTCTATTGGCTTGTCTGGGGAATATCCCCTTGTACTACAAGATTTGAACTTTGTCCGAGACGCTTTTACTAATAGTGTTCCTCACCCTATACTGATATTTCTGCCAGATCATGCCCTAACACGTTTGGCAAAGTATGCCCCAGATTTTTGGGCATGGAGAAAAGGAGTATTTTATTTTCAAACAGTCCAGTCTACTCAAGACTTGGCGATTGAAAAAACTATTCAGTCTGAGAGAATATTAGGAAGTTTAGATTTACCAGAAAGGCAAGAGCGGATTGATTTACTTGAGCGCTTGCTAATGGAAGAATCAACTGATGTACGCACCCGCGCTACTATTTCAAAGGAGTTAGGGGTTGCTTACAGAAGTATTGGTGAGGCGAAAAAAGCAGAAGATTTTTTACTAAAAGCTTTAAAGTTAACTGAAGAAAATGAAAATTTAGCAGGAATCAAAGCCAGCGTTCTTCACGAACTGGGTTACATATATGATGGTTTGGGAGAATGGGACAAAGCGATCGCACTCTACAATCAGTCTTTGGAAATAACTCAACGCATTGGTAATGTCCAAGGCAAAGCGGCGACATTGCACCAACTGGCAGGTATCTACGCCAACAAAGGGGAAGTGGATGAAGCGATCGTACTCTACAATCAGTCTTTGGAAATAGAAGAAAGCATTGGTAATGTCCAAGGCAAAGCGGCGACGTTGCACTGTCTGGCAATTATCTACGCCAAGAAAGGGGATGTGGATGAAGCGATCGCACTCTACAAGGAGTCTTTGGAAATCAAGGAACGCATTG
>NZ_JBDNJQ010000147.1:0-21491 GCF_051172895.1 Nostoc sp. CALU 1950
ATTGAGTTTTACCCACTTGACAAGACTCTAATTTTCTTAACTTGACACCAATGGCGTCTCGCCCAGTAAATAGGGCGGGCAAGATGCCCACCCTACAAAATTAAATAATTTATTTCTTGGAGTTCCCTAAAAGAATTAATTCGGCTTACCCGTAATCGTGAATGCTGCCCAGTAATAAGGATGATTATAAAGATTTTTATCTGATGCCATTTTACTATTTCTATATAGTTGTGTCGCCAAATAAGTTTTAATTCTTACTTCTTCAGGATGCAAATTATTCAAAACATCTTCATACCATTTTGTCAGTTCACCAGCAGTTAATTCTTTCAGCCATCGTGTTGCTTCAGCTAAGGCAGTAACGGCTGATTTATTCGGCTGTAATCGTCGGTAAAACTCAATCATTACCAAAGCACTAGCCGAAGATTCTACACTCCAGAGAGTACTCACTACATGAGGAACGCCCTGACTCACAAAACCAGTAACTAAACTCACATATTCGGTGCTGATAGTGTGATTGGTAGTAATTAAGTTTTCACAGGCAGAGAGAGTAATAAGATTGTAACTTGCGAGATTTTGTTGGCATATTTCATCTAGAGTAAGTCTGTCTTCACCTGTTAATGCTAATTCGGACTTTTTAGGTTCAGCCAAATTATTAGTGACACGACCTGTAAAATGAAAGATGTTGTAATTATCAAACAAGGCATTCTCGACAATATTTTTTGTAGCTTCTGAACCCTGAATTCGTTGGATATTATTGAACATCTGGCTAACAATTTCGGACTCAAGTTTGGCAAATTTAAGTGTGGGATAACCTGTACTCTCAGGATGTTCAATACTGAGTAATAACTTATTTTGCCACTGCCAAATATCTTCAGTTCTGATTGATAAACCTACTTGGGCACTAGGTAGATAGGTGACGGTGAAATTTGATTCTACATTCGGTAACTCTTCCAGTGATGGAGAAGAGAGATGGAAAAGAGTATGAATGGGCAATCTGTACAAGTCACGGTGAGGAATTAAAACCAGTTGGGTGATACCTTCGAGTTCCTGTGCAATTGTGGAAATATTCAGGATTTCATACAGTTGCAACAGCTTCTCTTCCATATCAACTCGCCAAGAATGCTGGCTTTTACTTTCTTTGTCTTGGGCCGTGCTGCGATATTCTTGGTATTGTTGATGCCAATCTTCTAGCCAAGTTTCAAATTGAATTAGGCGTTGCACTGCTTCAGGTAGGGGCAATTCATTGAGACGGATAGCGTCTTCTCCTAAAGGTATTACCCCAGTATCTTGCATGGGTGTAAAGAGCAGGATTGGTGATGGCGCTTGGTCTTTGAGAATAAAAGTATGTAGAGCAACTGGACTAATATGCCAGTAAATAATTGCTGTTGTAGGATTGAATAGTTGTTGAATTGCCCCATAATAAGGCGAGTAAATATTATCATCCCAGCCGTAAAGTAGCCAATTTAAACAAGCATTTTTACCTTGTTCGGCAATTTCCCAGGCTTCAACTAAATCACCAGACTCTACGGCTAAATCAACTGCCAATTGATCAAAGCCTACAAATTTTAAAGCTAGCTGTTTTTTACTTTCGTCTGAGCGAGTTTCTTCACTCAGTAATTGTCGCAATAAATCTGTACCGCGTTGCAGCAATTCTTGAACTTGTGTTGTTTGTCCCAAACCCATCAGCACTTTGCTTAGAGATTGCAAAACCTCTAGGTGCAACTGGGGAAAATATTCTAATGTCAGGGTTAACAGCGCTTGATGGTACTCAGATGCAGCTTTGCGCCAATAATCGCGGGTATTGCTATGTTTTTTGCCTTGCTCATAGTAAGTATTAGCGATCGCAAAATGCAATCTCCCCCAACCTTCTGGATGGGTATCTGTTCGCAGATGCTTTAACCCTTCCTCGTAGCTAGCTAATTTTCCTTCGTAGCCACCCTGTTGTAAGGCGGGATTTGTCGCTGTGATACTACTCGAAAAATTCAGCAAGGCGTCAGAGTTCACTAAATTACCGATCGCAGTTCCCCGACCAATCCAAGCTTCCCAATAATCTTGTTTAATTTGCAAAGCGTTGTCATAACAAACGATCGCTTCGGCAAATTGTTCTAAGTAAAACAGTGCTAGTGCCTGATTATACCAAGCCAAGTGGAAGTCGGGTTTAATGGCGATCGCTTGTCGATAGGAGGCGATCGCTTCTTGTCTACGCCCTAAGTTGTCTAATGCTATACCTCGGTTGTACCAAGCTAAGTAGAAGTCGGCTTGAATGGAAAGTGCTTTATCCCAGGAAGCGATCGCTTCTGACCATCTTCCTAAATTAAACAGCACTACACCCCGGTCTATCCAGACTTCGTGGTACTCTGGGTAAATTTCTAGCGCTCTGTCGTAAGATATAATCGCCTCGGCAAATTGTTCGCCGACAGCCAGGGCTATACCTCGGTGATACCAGTTTTCCTGGTCTTCTGGTTCCAAATGCAGCGCTTGGTCATAACTCGCAATAGCTTCTGGTAGCCAACCTAACTTCAGTAGCGCTAAACCCTTGCTAGACCACGCTTCTTGATAGTCTGGTTTAATTTCTATAGCTTTATCAAATGAAGCGATCGCTTCTTCAAAGTATCCTAATTCTCCGAGAGTTCCACCCCGGTTGTACCAAGCTTTGTAGAAGTCGGGTTTCAGTTGTGTGGCTGTTTCGTAAGATGCGATCGCTTCATCAAAACGTTCTAAATGGAATAGCGTCAAGCCTCGATTAAACCAATATTCTGAGAATTCGGGTTGAAGTTCGATGGCTTGATCATAAGATGCGATCGCGCCTAACAAATCGCCTGTTTTCGCTTGTTGAAGACCTTGGTAAAACCACCCTTGAGCGTGGGTAATCGGATTATCGCTATGTCGCTCAATAATACCTGGGGAATTACTGCTTTGAACTGCCAGATCAGAAGCAAGTTGCTGGACTAAATTGGTACTTTGATCCAATCTCACCCACAACTCATCTAGGGTATAAGCCACATTTGGCTCTAAATTCGTCAAAGTGTTATCCCAGGTTTCCTCTGAGGAAGACGTTGTTAATTCAGTTCTTTGTCTAGTAAAAAGGAGATTTGCTGGTGTTTGAGTTGGATTAACTTTCTCTTCATTGCCAAATCTTAGTTCGGCTAATGAAGTGATTGAATCTTCCGCTGCGGGGAGAGGGAGATTTTCAGGTATTGCCGTTTGAGCATCTTCACCTTCATACTCCAATACCAGTTCCTCTAAGTTTTCGGTCAATATTTCTTCAAAAGAGGCATTTTGGAGTGCTGACGTTATCGGTTCAACATCTTGCACCTCATATTCCCACAATTGCTCACCTAAGCTACGGATTAGCTCTTGTCCAGGAGAAATTGGGAGAATTTCTTCATCGGTTGTAGTTTCTACGATATCTGGCTCATCATACTCCCACAACTGCTCGCCCAAATCGCGCAGCAGTTCTTGCCCAGGAGTGACTTCTACGACATCTGGCTCATCATGCTCCCATAACTGTTCGCCCAAATCGAGCAGCAGTTCTTGCCCAGGAGTGACTTCTACCTCATCTTGCGGCTGATTGTCCTGATACTCTATCTCTGTAGGTAAGTTTTGCATTAGCCGGATGCCAATGTTATATGCAACATCTCCAATTCTGCCAACATCAAGTTCACCCAATTCCACCATCTGCGTTGCTAACAGAGGATTGGGTGCGGGTGAGGCTAGCAAGCTTTCGCCAAACATCACCAACCAATCGATCCAGCGTTCAGCCGGAATCCGATTTTCGAGTCGTTGCAGATACCTCAATGCCCACTGTCGTCCTCGTGCTTGATGCACGCCTTCTAACAATTGGATAAACAATTGTTCCAGATCCGCATTGGTTAGTTCTGGTAGTACCTCCACCAGATTGTGTCCTCTCACACCCTTGAGAGAACTAGTCTGCTTACTTGCAATGAGGCGCTTGAATAACCTTTTAAGCGACTGCGATATCCGCCTGAGCATCTGCCACACTCTTGGATTTTGTTTTTCTAGATTGTAGCCATCGTTGTGTTAAAAAAATCATGAATTACGTAAAAATCCATTAGATTCTGACAGCGCTTCCGTAGAAGGTTAGCAAAAAATATACAAAACCTCAAGAGTATAGCATTACAACGTTACAATTCCCAGATTTAACTCTTGAGTTTTGACTTTGAGAAGTCGTTAATTTTCTGTTTGCTCTGTAGTCGATTCACCAGCAGGATATAGTTGACTAATCAATGCCTGGACAAGCACTTGTGGGTCATCTGTTTCAACGGCAAGCTGTTGAGCAATCTGCTGGCGTAAGTTTTCATCTTCCTGCAACATCACAAACAACTCTTCTAGGGTGACAGTTTGGTATTCTCCCTCCGGGGGGTTATCTGCTGGTGTATCTGTTAACTCTGATACTGGGGCAGTTGTCTCAGAAGGCAAAGTCGTACTGAGAGCATCTGGCCCTTCATATTCCCAGATTGGTTCGCCTTGATTGCGCGTCAACAACTGCATCCCGATACTATAGGCAACATCTCCGATTTCTCCGATGCCCAACTCACCAAGTTGCACTAACCGCGCAGCCATTTCATTATTGGGTGTAGGTGATGCGAGCAATTTGTCGCCAAAGCGCCCTAACCATTCAACCCAGCGTTCAGTTGGGATACGATGTTCAATATTGTGCAGCCATTTCTGTGCCCATGCTTCCCCTCGTGCTTGATGGACTCCTTGCAACAGTTCGTTGAAGAGAAATTCCAGATCCGTATCGTTTAAGGGTGGTGCTGGTTCTTTTGCCACATTACCCTTAGATTTTGAGGTAGTCTGTTTTCCACCAAACAAGCTCTGAAAAAGCTTTTTGAGCCATTGAAATAGCCGCTTGAGCATCTGCTAGCACCATCGAATATTGCTTATCCTAAAATTGTAGCGATCGCACTGGACTATGGCGTTAGTTCTTTGTCATTTGTCATTAGTTCTTTTTTCCCTACTTCCCACTCTTTTACTAGAACAAATGTACTAAATGATATGCTATAATTCCCATACATTGATATTGAAGTCATAGTAGAGGATAAGCTCTAGTTGCTTGCTTTCCTGAGTGCCAAAATTTACGGCATGAGTTGAGTGCAAGGGCTATGGCAACATCGATAAACAAAGCAGGTACGAGAGTTTAAAATAGTTGAATCCTAAACTCGACTCGGTGCTACTAATTCACGTTGAAAGGCATTGAAGTCTATTTTTCCATGTCTTACGAACCCCTGCACCACAAATATCGCCCCAAAAGTTTTGCTGAACTGGTGGGCCAAGAGGCGATCGCCACCACCCTCACGAACGCGATCGGCACATCCAAAATCGCCCCCGCCTATTTATTCACTGGGCCTAGAGGTACGGGGAAAACTTCTAGTGCCCGAATTCTGGCTAAATCCCTCAATTGTCTCAAAAGTGACAAGCCCACCGCAGAACCTTGTGGTGTGTGTGATGTTTGTCAGGGGATCACCAAAGGGTACGCCTTAGATGTAATTGAAATCGATGCCGCTAGCAACACTGGTGTCGATAATATCCGTGAGTTGATTGAAAAAGCCCAGTTTGCTCCTGTGCAGTGTCGCTACAAGGTTTATGTGGTGGATGAATGCCACATGCTAAGTACCCAGGCATTCAACGCGCTACTTAAGACACTAGAAGAACCACCGAGACACGTGGTTTTTGTATTGGCAACAACAGACCCGCAACGGGTGTTACCAACGATTATTTCGCGCTGTCAAAGGTTTGATTTTAGACGCATTCAGTTAGAAGCGATGGTGAAGCATTTAAGTGCGATCGCTTTTAAAGAAAACATTCAGATTTCACCCGATGCTGTCACCCTGGTAGGCCAACTTGCTCAGGGAGGGTTGCGAGATGCCGAAAGTTTGCTCGACCAATTGGGTTTATTAGCGGGTGAAGTAACACCGGATAGAGTTTGGGATTTGGTGGGGACGGTGAGCGAACAGGACTTGCTAAAGCTGTTAAATGCGATCGCTCAAGATAAACCCGAAGCAGTTCTAGACTGTACTCACTACATTCTCGATCGTGGTCGAGAACCGCTAACTATTCTGCAAAATCTCGCCGCCTTCTACCGCGATTTACTTATTGCCAAAACCGCACCCAATCGCCACGATTTGGTTGCTTGTACTCAGCAAACCTGGAAAGGGCTGGTTGAGTTTGCTCAATACTTTGATATGGGCGTGATTTTGGCGGGACAAAAACACTTGCGAGAAGCTGAAGTACAAATTAAAAACAGTACCCAGCCGCGTTTGTGGTTAGAAGTAACATTACTAGGCTTGTTGCCCAGTGCGACAAATGTTCAACTACAAGCCCCAAGTGTCGCGCCGCGAGTTAATACACCTGTTGTATCTCCAAGCTATCCTCCAGCAGTTGCCCAAAATCAGGCAGTCTCTTCTGTACCTCTACCTGAACCGCAAACAAATCATAATTCTACAAACCATCATCTTGCGGCTGTCCAAAATCAGCCCGTCACTTCATCTCCCGTAGTTGAACGGCAAACAAATCACAATTCTGCTGCTAACTCAGTTTCACCACCAACCCCGGAACCTGTAGCTGTTCCTGTGCCACCTGCGAACATTGAACCAGTAACTTCAGAAGTTGTTGGGGAAGCAGAATATGACTTAACTCAGGTTTGGCAACAAGTGCTTGCTAACCTCCAGCCAAAATCAAGGCAAGAAATGCTACGTCAAATGAGCCAACTTATCGAGTTCGACGGTGTTGTGGCTCGAATTGCTATTAAACAGGCATGGTATGACAAGGGGAAATCTTATCTACCGATGATTACGGCAGCTTTCCAGCAGACTTTCCAGCGTGAAATCCAGATAAATATAGAAAAAGGAATTTCTTCAAACTCTACCTCAACCAGAAAAAATCCTCCGCCAAAAGATTCTACTCGTGTTCAGCAACCACCTACTCCCAGTTACAACCAGCAAATTTCGCCTCCAGCGCCAGTACCACAGCCAGCAACGCCAGCACCAGCATCACTAAGAACCGAGCCGCTAGCAAAAAATGGAAATGGGACAAATGGAAATGGGACAAATGGAAATGGAGTAAATGGAAATGGAGTAAATGGAAATAGGGCAAATGGAAATGGGGCGCAAACTTTGCCTCCACCGCCAACGCGAACACCTACAACTGATTGGGAAGTTGACGAAGTAGCGATCGCAGCTCAACGTATAGCAGAATTTTTCAACGGACAAATTATCCGCTTTGCAGATGATTTCCCAGAATTCTCCGATTCGGTAACTACACCTGAATGGGTAGAGGAAGCAGAAGTTGATGATGAATAAAAAAAATACAAAATTATTTTTGGTAATTTTGCATTTTTAATTTTTAATTTTTAATTCCCCAAATGGGCTATTCCCCATTCCCCGTATGCAAGGTTTTCACCCATTTCAGGCGCTTTGGTCTTACCGACATCCGGGCAGTAGTACTGCTCATGACGACTAACCAGTGCAACATATATAAACTGCCACGCAGGGTTTGCACCAGCATCGTAAGATATGTAGAAAGTGGGAACTTTTGATCTTGACGTATCCGTTTCAGACCTGTAAACATCCCTACCATCGACATAGAAATAGACAAGCCTGTGATCGGACTTAACATTGGTGGACGATGACGCGCGATCGCCATTAATAAATCTGGGACTGCTGCTGTTGGCAAAATATACATAATCAGCATAAAAATCAGCAAATCCCAGCTTTTGCGAGTTCCCATGCGGTTTTTGAGAATTAAATCCCAATAATCCAAATAGCGCTGATAACCGCCTTCTGCCCAACGGTTACGCTGATGCCAAAGTGCGATCGCACTTGTCACTCCTTCTTCTTGCACCGCTGGATGGAAAACACACTCAATATCCCATTTATCCAAATGTAAACGGATTGTCAAATCCAAATCATCGGTAATGGTTTCCTCATTCCAGCCACCGCAGCTTTCCAAGGCTGAACGCCGGACAAATTGACCATTGCCCCGCAGTTCGCCAATGCCACCAAGGGCAGTCCGCTGTTGCTGAAACCAGGTATCAAGGGCCATTTCGGCCATTTGACCCTTAGTCCAAAAGTTTGCTTTAGCGTTGGCGATCGCTTTTCGCACCTGCACCGCCCCCACCTTTTCTCTTTGAAATAAAGGTACTACCTGTTGCAGCAAGTCTGGTGTTACTTGGGCATCAGCATCAAATACTGCTATAATGTCGCCCTTTGTCAGGGGCAATACCTGATTCAACGCCCCCGATTTGCCACCAGTAGCTTCTGCTGAACGCCTTAGTATTTTCAGTTGATCGTGTTTCTGTTCGAGTTCTGCTAATAAATCCGGCGTGCTATCACTGCTGTGATCGTCAATAATCCATACTTCGTATTGCCCACCCGGATATTCCAGATTACAAAGATTTTTGACTAATTTAGCAATTACCGCTTCCTCATTTTTGGCAGCCACTAGCACAGAAACAGAAGGTAAATCTCCCTGTATTTCTTTTGGATAGCGACGGGATTTAGTAAACACTACCACCAAGGCATGAAATCCTAGAATGGTGGTCAGTCCTAGAATAAATATGGAAGCCCAAGAAACTAAATGTAGAGCGATCGTGCCACTCCAGACGATAGTCAAGACTAGAGCTGCTTTGCGTCTACGACCTTGAAACCGGGATGTTAAAGACATAGAATCTGTCTCTAACACTGACTCCTCATCTACTGATTGGTCAGACAACAAGGAGTTGAGCGGCTCAAGCTCTTGATAAGAATCTTCTTCGGGCCAGGAATTCGCTGGCATAGGTTAGGTTGCTTGATTCAAAAACCACTATTTGTCTACAGTTAGTAATTTTACGGACAAATATCCCTAAGCTACTTTTCCCGATATTAATCGGAATGGGTAAACTGCAATACCCGCTATCCCTAAGCCAAAAGCCGCTAAGACTACCTTTGTTGTCACTGCCACTCTGGGTAATTACCTCAAATTAACCACGTTTGCTACTCTTAGACAGAGGCTTGATTCCTTTGATAGCCACTTGGGCAGGAAGCTTGTAGAGTCGGACTTTCTCTAATGAGAACTCCGATTTGGGCAAAGTAATAGTAAGGTAGCAGCAGCTCGTTGCTGGGAGAAACAGCAATAATAACATCCACAACTTTACAGTGGGGATTTTTTATGTTATTGCGCTCCGCTTCGATAAAAGTTAATGCAGCCCTATTCTAACTGAAATTTTAATATTTCTTAGCAGTAACTTCATTTATTGGGCATTGGGCATTGGGCATGGGGCATGGGGCATTGGGCATAAGGGATGAGTTTTTGAACTCCATTCCCCATTCCCCATTCCCCATTCCCCATTCCCCATTCCCCATTCCCCATTCCCCATGCCCTATTCCCCACTCACCACTGTGTGCTTTAGATACATCTTTTGGGAATACTACTAACATCCACTAATATCCCCAGTTGCAAACTAACTTGAGGAATATTTAACAATGTCTATTGAGCAACTCCAGCCTGCCACTCAACAACAAGCCAGTGTTTATTTACCTTACGTTCAGGGTACTAAGCGCAATTTTTTACCTTATGCCATCAGTCTTTATCAAAAAGGGGTTTTGGAGGGACACAGGAAGATAGAAGCCAGTGAACACGTCCCTTTTGTCGCCTCCTGGAATGTTGCTACCCTACCCTCAGACTTAACCCGTTGCCGAATCCAGTTTGATGGCAACGCTGACTTGAGTTATGAACTGATGATGGCCAGTTTCGAGTTTATTAATTTTTTAATTGAACTTATGGACAACTATAAACGTCATAGATTGACCGATTTTTCACAACCGTTTTATCGCAAGCTACTGCGTATAGACGATTGATTAAACTCAGCCGGACTTTTGCCAGTTCGGCTGTTTGTAGGTAATTGGTCTTTGAAGACGCGATTTATCGCGTCTCTACATGAGGGTTTTGTTGCTCATTCTGAACTGTATTGATCTATATTCTGACTCCTGAATTCTGAATTCTGAATTCTGACTTTAAACTTTTTTCCCATCGGCTGCTAAAAGTTCTAGAATGACTCCATTTGTCCAGCCGAAACCAACTTCATTAGAACTATATCCAAAGGAGATTTCGTCGGAAACGTTGGCAGAACAGCGTTCAACATCATATTTCTCAACTAGGGTGTTGTGACGCTCGAATTCTTTAATTACCATAGCTAAGAATTTGTTGGTAATGCGATCGCCTTCTGTATGATACCCATAGCGGTGAAGTCCTTGAACGGCAATTAATGTCAACGGTGCCCAACCAAAGGGGGCATCCCATTGGTTTCCGGTGACATGAGTACTGGTCAAAATTCCGCCTGGGGCTTCAAACAAAGAGAGATTTTCTACGACGCGCTGGGCTTGGGCTTGAGAAGCAATTCCCAACCACAGGGGATAGAAGGTGGTAGCAAATTCGTAACGGCGGCGTTTTGCACTCTGGAAGTGATAGTCGAGATAAAGTCCCCGTTCTTCATCCCAGAGACATTTATCGATCCGATCGCGGCGGATATTTGCACGATCGCGCCATTGTTTTTCCAGTTCTGTGTTCCCTAAAATGTTGTTAATTTGCCCCAAGTCTTGTTCCACCTGATACAGCAAACTGTTGAGGCACACAGGAGCATAGTGGAGGATATCAGCACTGAAGGGGCCAAATCGGTTGGTGATATCAAAACCGGACTCTCGCATGGTGCGATCGCCCCGATAAAATAGATTGGTCAGTTCGTCATTTTCCCGGTTGTAGTAAAGACTAACGTCATAATCCTCAATCTCAAAAGTTTTATAGTACTCCTTGACGCGATCGTAGTGGCTTTTTCCCTCTTCATCCCGCTCAGAGAACAAAACTTCTGGCGCGGCGCCTTCCCCAAAGGCATAGAATCGGGATAAGCCTATTGGAGCATTTAGATGGGGCGGTACTACCCAGTAATAATAAAACTGTTCTAGGATCGGTACGGTTGATTTTAACCACTCTTCATCTTGGGTGTGCTGAAATAGAGCCAAAACCATCATGCTGAGGACGGGGGGTTGCGATCGCGACAGCATATAAGTCCGATTGGAATTGAGGATAGTGCCGTAATGCTGCACCT
The DNA here is from genome assembly GCF_051172895.1 of Nostoc sp. CALU 1950. NCBI lineage: Bacteria > Bacillati > Cyanobacteriota > Cyanophyceae > Nostocales > Nostocaceae > Nostoc > Nostoc sp. CALU 1950. The sequence goes on from NZ_JBDNJQ010000147.1 coordinate 11,102, forward strand.
GGTAAAGCATTTGCTCTACTTGGCTTTGGGCTAGCTCCAATTCTTGATCGCGTAAAAGTCCCAGTAATATAAAGTAGCTATCCCAGCCATACATTTCGTTAAAGCGCCCACCTGGTACAACATAAGGCCCTGGTAGGTATAGTAATCCGTGTTCTTTAATCGCTTCGACTTCTGGTGGTAAAGTGCGAATTTCAAGCTGTTGCATATCCTTGGAAGATAGCGATCGCTCTAACACAGTTTGAATGTTGGGACAATCTTCTGATGGTGAAATGTAGACTATCCAGGGAGTGTCGCTTTTGTGGTCTAGTTTGGTATCCTTGGCAGATTGTAATAAGTGTTCGTGCGATCGCGTTAAGGTTTTCCATGTTTTTTTGATATGGACGCGCACGGCGTCTATTTGCGCGGTGGTAAGTGCTGGGGGAGTGGTCATAATTCAGAATTATTTTTTAACGCAAAGGGACGCGGAGGGAACCGCAGAGGTACGCAGAGGTTTTACTAACTCAGTGCTGAGTGCTGAGTAATATTTAATAAGTATTCGGTACTTCCGCACTACGGTAAAAGCCCCGCAAGAGTGTGGGTGGTCTTTTCACTCAGCACTCGGAACTCAGCACTCAGCACTTTTCATTGGGTTCTCTCTGCGTGGGATTGATTTTTGTTTTTACTCGGCAGTGCTAATTAAGAGGGCAACTGGGAAATGGGTGAGGGCTGTTGCGATGGATAGGGTTTCTGTGGTGTGTAAGGGTTGCTGAGTTATAACGTTTTTCCAGGTGTGGGAAGTTCCAGGGGGTAATTGTAGGTGCGTATCTTGCCAAACTGACTCGCCCAGGGGGTTGTCTCCAGGCTGGATGAGGCTGGTTAAAAAGCGAGGTGCGATCGCGATCGCTGTTTGATTTCCTTCCCGTCGCGCAAAGGCGATAATGTGATTGGCGGAGGTTCCCTGAACTTCTAAGGGTAGATAGTCGCCGTCCTGGAATAATGAAACATAGTTTGTTCTGGCTTGGAGTAATTGAGCCGTTAAAAACAGTTTGATTCTACCGTCTGTTTTCTGGTTCAGTAACTCCTGAGTTAGTGCGAGAATATCTGTTTTTGCTTGTTCGCGGATGGCGCTTAAGTAAGTACGTCGCTGTTCAAAATCTACTGGACGGCGATTGTCTGGATCTACTAGGCTTAGTTCCCAAAGTTCGGTTCCTTGGTAAAAGTCGGGTATACCGGGTGCGGTAATCTTTAGTAGAGTTTGAGAAAGGGAATTGAATATCCCATAGTCTGCAATTCGCTGTTGAAAGGGACGAAAAACTTCTAGAAATTCCCCGGAGATGGAAGAGTCGAGTACTTTCTCAATAAAGGAAGTACAAGCTTCTTCGTACTCGCTATCAGGTCGCAACCATGCTGTATGCACTTTTGCTTCTCGAATTGCTTTAATTATATAGTCCTTTACCCGTTCTACAAAGGATGCCTGTTCATATTCGGCAAAGGGAAACGCCCCCACCAGGGTTTGATAGAGAAAATACTCATCGTTGCGATCGGGCATAGCAAACCCGTGGCGATGGCTACGATTTCCTCGATTAATGGCGCTCCAAGTATTTACCTGCTGTTCCCACTCATCGGGAATTTCTGAGAGGACATTCAACCTAGCCCGCACATCTTCGCCGCGTTTGGTGTCGTGGGTAGCTGTGGTGTTCATTGTGTGGGGCCAGGTTGCTTGGTGCTGTTGGTTAAAGGCATGAAATTTGGTTACTGAAATCCCAAAATGACTGGGATTACCCCCAACTTCATTTAGCGACAGCAGCCGATTGTAAACATATAATGTGGTGTCTTCAACGCCTTTGGCCATGAGCGGGCCGCTGTATTGCTGCATTCGCAAGACAAAATATATCCACTGTTCGCGTTCTGTTTGAGTCAGAGAATTATCAAACTCTAGCAGCATTAACTTTTCAATAAAGGTCAATTCGTGCTGCAATAGGGGCGCTTGTTCTTTGGCTTGGCTAATTACTTCTTGAATGGTGGCGCGATCGCTATCTCCAATGCCATCGGGGGTAATATAAGTACGATAAATCGGGAAGAGTGTCAAAACTTCTGCGATCGCTCTTTTTAATCCATTCAGTGTAAAATCATTGCCATAGCGATATTTACTGGAAATATTCTTGAGTAAAAGAGCCAGATTGTCAATATCACCTGCTAAATTCTTTTCCAGGATCAGGTGCTTCTTATCCTTCACTACCGATGCATAATCTACTCTTGAGCCAATAAAGTTATTGTAGATTTTATCGAATTGTGATTGATTTTCATATTGACAAAATACGCCATTTACATAGTTCAAAAAATCATATCCAGATGTACCTTCAATTTCCCAATTCTCTGGTAAGTCTTCGCTAAATTCTAAAATCTTTTCAACGGTGATATAAATATCTCCCGTCTTTTCTCTCAACCTTTCTAGATACTGGATTGGGTTATAAAGTCCATCAATATGGTCAATGCGTAAGCCTGTAAATTTGCCTTCCTCAACCAGTTTTTGAATTAGGCTGTGGGTATTATTAAAAACTCGCAGTTCTTCAACTTTCACGGAAATTAGTTCGTTGACAGTAAAGAAACGGCGGTAGTTCATTTCCTCCGCCCCAACTTTCCAGAAGGCGAGACGGTAAAATTGGTCATTCAGTAATTCATCTAGGAAGTTAAAGCTTTCTGAATTACCTGGTTCTCCGTTGAAAGTTTGGATATTTTCGTCAATGAACTCACGGATTGCATCGTTTGTAGTGTAGAGTTCCCAAACCAATCCTTTAATAAATGCGATTTGGTCTTGTCGCTGTTTACCCGCAACCTCTGAAGGCACATTTTTGAGAATGTAAAGAATCCCCAATAGTTTAATAAAATCGGGGTGATTGCGTCCTAGTGTACGGGTGAGTTTACCTAAATTATGAGTAATAAATTTTGTGTACGACTCTAACCGCAGTGGCAGTTTTAAGCTGTAATAGTTGACAGTTAAACCGTTTTCTTCATATTGCAGTTGAATGTGTCCGTTTTCTAGGGATGCTCCATAGAAATCTCCCAGTAGCGGCGCGAGAATTCGCTCTTGGCGATCGCCAAATGGTGCATTCCAAGAAAGGTCGAAGTAGTCGGTATAACTGGAATCTGGCCCGTGTTCCAATACGTCCATCAAGTAAAGATTTTCGCTGGTATAGGCCATGTGATTGGGCACAATATCTTGTAACCAGCCCATACCAAGGGATTGAACTTCATCAACTAATGCATCAAAGGATTCATTAGTTCCCAGTTCGGGGTTAAGTACAGTGGCATCTACTATATCGTAACCGTGCGTACTCCCAGAGCGTGCCTTGAAAATGGGGGAGGCGTATAAATCGGAAATACCTAAATCTGCTAGATAAGCTGCGATCGCTTTAGCGTTGTCAAAGCCAAATTGGGGTGTAAACTGAATTCGATAAGTTGCGGTAGGAATTCGCATATTTTTTTAGTGGCGAGTGGGGAATTTGAGCCTTTTAGCCTGAACGTTAAGTCTTTTTGCCTGAATGTTAAGCCTTTTTGCATGAACGTTGAGGCTTTTTGCCTGAATGTTAAGCCTTTTAGTCTGAATGTTGAAGCTTTTAGCCTGAACGTTAAGCCTTTTAGCCTGAACATTGAGCCTTTTAGCTCGAAACTTTAAGTTTTATCAAATTTTACTCCCCTTCCCTCGCAGGGAAGGGGCTGGGGGTTAGGTCTGTATTGCACTCAAATCAGAAACCCTATATCTTAATACGGTTTAGTTAAGGGCTAATTGTACAAAATTGTGGGTTTTGGAGACGTGATAAATCGCCGTCTCTACAAGTGTTTTGGTCTGATCTGAACTGTATTGCGCTATATCTCCTTTCTTTTTGTTTTGAATTTTGAATTTTGAATTATTAACTCCCTCATCCATTTTCATACAGGACTATACTAGTAGCTTTTACTGTCACTTCTTGTCCCGCAGACAGATGTTCAGCGGCTTCAGAACCAGGCCCAGACCATGAGGTATCTGCTGAGTCCAACAATTTGTTAGCATTTTGCTCAAATGGCAAACTCACTTTCACTGGCGACGAATTGAAATTCATCACAAATATTAGTTCACTCGATTCGCACCAACGACGCACGGTGACTACCTGCTTTTCTTCATCGCTAGTTGCTTCGATGAAATTGCGGTCTTGATTTAAAAGTGCTGGATGCGTCTTGCGTAAATTAATTAACTGGCGATACCAATCCCATAGAATCTTGTGATTACCTTCATGGCGTAATTGCCAATTAAGTTTAGAACGCAGGAAAGTTTCTGCTGATTCGGGATCTGGGGGATCATCTGCATAGTGAAATGCTTCAAATTCTTGTTTGCGTCCGGCTCGAACTGCTTGAATTAAATCTGGATCGGAGTGACTGACAAAGTAAATGAAGGGTGCAGTTTCACCGTATTCTTCTCCCATGAACAACAGAGGTAAGTAGGGCGACAGCAACACAGCACCAGCGGCCAACTTTAATCCTTCAAAAGAGATTCGCTGGGTGAGGCGTTCTCCTTTCATTTGATTGCCGATTTGATCGTGATTCTGAATGCAGACTGTAAACTGTGATAAAGAGCGATCGCGGCAAGATATACCATGAAATCGTTTGCGATCGGGCGAGTATTTCCAATCGTAGACAAAAGTATCGTTGTAAGCTTTTACCAAATCAGCAAACTGCCCAAAATCTTGATAATATCCTTGGCGATCGCCTGTCAAGAGTGCGTGCAATGCATGGTGAAAATCATCACTCCATTGAGCATCGATGCCATATCCACCCAATTCTGCCGGACGAATGATTTGCGGATTATTCAAATCACTTTCAGCAATTAAATGGCGTTTCCATGTTTGTCCTTCTTGTGAGAAATTATGAACTGCTTCGGACAGTTCCCATAAAAAATGCTTGGCTCCCAAGTCGTAAATCGCTTGAATCGCATCGAGGCGCAATGCATCAATGTGGAATTCTCGCAACCAGTAAAGCGCATTTTCGATAAAATAATTTCGCAAACCCTGACTATGGGCATCATCGAAATTCAGCGCTTCGCCCCACGGAGTTTTATAGGTTTTAGTAAAATAGGGTGCGAACTGACTCATGTAGTTGCCTTCTGGCCCAAAGTGGTTATACACCACATCCAGCACAACAGCGATATTGTGTTGGTGGCAAGCATTTACCAGTTGCTTCAGTTCGGCTGGGCTACCGTAAGAATTTTGGACAGCAAAAGGGTAAACGCCATCATAGCCCCAGTTGCGATATGCAAGAGTTGCCTCAATATGAGTATCTCCCGGAAACTGGGAGATGGGCATAATTTCAATAGCGTTAATTCCCAGTTCTCTCAATTCTGGTAAACGGGAAATAATGGCGGTGAAAGTTCCTTCAGGTGTAAATGTCCCAACGTGGAGTTCATAGAAAATCATCGACTCCAAAGGAATACCCGCCCATGCTTCATCAGTCCACTCAAACTGATGATCGACAATTTGAGAAGGCCCATGCACTCCTTCTGGTTGATACTGCGACGCCGGATCGGCAAAAGCGTCTTGGCCATTCAAGACATACCGATAAAGCGTACCCGGATACACATCGTTGACTTTCGCGTGCCAGTATCCCTCAGACTGAGGCTTGAGGGGAATAACCTGTTGCTGTGGCGTCAAGGTTTTTACCGTGACGCTATCTAATAGCGGAGACCAAACTGTAAATTCACATTCTCCGTTACCTAAGTAGTTAGCACCAATTCTCACGCAGTATCCTCCCGTCAGTCCAGTGTGTTGTGCCGAATTGTGGCGCGATGGCATACCCGCCCTTTCCGGTGGCGATCGCAATTGTCATTGATTGCACAATATTTACAAACACGCCAGATAGCATAATGGTTGGTCTTACAGACTTTTTGCTAGCACCTGGAGGCGGATTTTTAGACAGAAAAAGTCTATCTAATGACAAATTTAGCTAATAAATACGAACAAGAATATCTAGAAGCTGACACAGACGTTCCTCAATCCTTTGATTTACGAGCCGTTTGGAGTCACTAGCAAGAACACAGCAGGTATTGGATTAAAGAGTTTAGATTTTCTTAAGCTTAACTACTATCGTAAATATACTGATACTGCTAATATCATTTGGGGATACTGTTCTGTAAAATTGTAGCGGCAATGTCTACTAAGTATTGAGTTAGGCAGTTTCTGAAGGGATTTCCAAGAAATAAATTATTCATCTTGTAAAATTTCGTTTCTAGCCTCTGGCTGGAAATACTATTTTTGGCGGCTCTGCCGCCAGCAAGAGAGGCAGCAGCCCCAAGGATGGGCATTCCCAGTTTCAGACTGGGAACGAGAGAATATCTAAAAGCTTATTCTAGACTGGCTTTGACATCAATGATGAGGATACCCATTCCACAAAAACATTTGGGATGTTTTTTATTTGGAAGCCCCTAATGGTGAGGGATGGGGGAAATTAAGTAATGACAATTTGTTTACATGCTTGGGAAACAATCTAATGACTAAATCTGACTTCTTTCAGCGTCTAGCTTCTGTAGGACTGGCTAGCACAATTTCAACGCTTACAATTATATGGACAATTCTAACGCCAGGAATAGAAAGTACAGTACAGGCTGCTACTTATATAGAAGAAAGCGGTGATGGAAATCTGATTCCGGGAGATGGCCCAGTAAACATTCCTACTTTCCACAAAATTGAAGGGATTCTCAACAATGGCGGAGATATTGATTTATATCAACTTCAACTAGACTTGGATGCGAATGTCACGGTAGAAAGCTTTGTAGTACAACAATTAATTTCAACTTCGCCTATTTTTCCAAGTACTGCAACTTTAGAAAGCTCTGGATTACAACCAATTTTCAGTTTCCCTGATGTTTCAGGTACTGCAACTCTAACACCCAGTTTAAATTTTTTCCTTTTTGACAAAAATGGGAAAGGCTTAGGAACAGGTTTTAGTAAGTTAAGCTTTAGCGGAGTAAAAGATGAAATTTTTTATCTAGGAATCAATGGAAGCGTTGCTCTCAACACATCAGGAGATCCAATTCTTGATCCATCTGTACCAGATTTTATCGGTACCGGAAGTTTAACAAGTTGGCAAGATCCAGGATTGGCTACACAGGCGATAATAAATTATCAAGTCTCTTTGACAGCCACATCTGTTCCAGAAACCTCTTCAACTCTAAGTTTCCTCGCTCTCGCTACTCTAGGCGCAGCATCAACCCTTAAACGCAAACTGAAACCTTCCAAGAAATAAATTATCTTATCTTGTGGGGTGGGCATCTTGCCATTGGTGTCAACTTAACGTGAAACTGCACGTCCACCAGGAATTGAAATTCCTGGCTCATAGCGGAAGTCATCTAAAGATGACTAAATATCCCCAAAAATCTTGAGTCTACTTCAGTAGACTTTACCTATTAGGCGGGAACTTCAGTTTCCGACGGGTACTCAAGCCAAGCGAGAAGCCATTTCTAGCTTAAGTTGACACTAATGAGCAGTACTAAACCCCTACGAAAAATCTATATGTATCAAGATTTTCGTGAAATGGTATAACTAATGGGGCAAACTACTAGTAGTCTGTCAAATTCATTTTGACGGTCAGAGAGACGTGATATAGAGAGACGCGATAAATCGCCGTCTCTACAGGGAATTTATCCATCAATTATTTATTTATTGACAGACTGCTAGTCTCTGACTGGGAATGTCCGCCTCCCAAACTGGCGCTAGCAGCCCAATGAGGTGCATTTCCAACCAAAGCCTGGAAACGGGAGAAAGGGTTTTTACCGAAAAAATATGCGCCTCTAGGGTTTGCAGCTACCATCAGCACAGTACGATGATTGATAGGTATTAGAACGCTTGCCAAAGAGTGTATAACGATTATCGCGGATTTGTTCGTAAAAGCGATCGCCTGCCCATTTCATCCCCGGTAAGGCTCGATAAGCGTCTACAAATATACTTCCTGCTGGCAATAACCGCCCAATTTCTTCTGCTGCGTTACTACCTTGCCAACGCTTCTGAGGTTCATTGCCATCAATTAAAATCATCCCCTGTTCGCAATCTTGATCTGTAATTCCCCACTGTAAAAGTGTCTGCTCATCTTGCATAGAAGCGTAGCGAAATAACTTTCCCTTGTCTAAGGTTTCTAGAATTTGTACTAGGGTAACGCAGAGATTACAATTCCCGTCGTAGATTACGTAGTAGTTCATGGAAATAACTGCTCTTTGGCAATTGACTTGTCGGATGTGTATAAACACAACTTTGGTATTCTAGCTTAGAAAACTGTAGCGATCGCTCTTGTCTCACCACCTAGCCCCCAGTCCCCAGTCCTCAGTCCCCAGTTCAAATGTGCATAATGTCGTCAAGTTTAAGTTGTAAATTTGGTAATAGTTCTGACGAAAATTAATTTTTGAAGGCGATCGCATTCACAAAAGAGGTTGCGTTTAAATAGCACAAAAATACAAATAAGAGCTTGTCCTCAAACATCGCTCCGTTTCCAGTTATCATGCCTTTGGGATAGTATTTGCACCGTTTTTTTTCGTTAATGAGAAAATATTCATGAAATACAAACTCTTGGGCAAAAGTGGGTTAAGAGTCTCTGAACTCTCCTTGGGAACCATGACTTTTGGTGAAGATTGGGGTTGGGGTGCATCTGTTGACGAAAGTCGTAAAATTTTTGACACTTATGTAGAAGCTGGGGGAAATTTCATTGACACTGCCAACGGTTATACGGATGGTAGCAGTGAAAAAATTGTTGGTGAATTAATCGCTAAAGAACGGGAACGCTTTGTAGTTGCGACAAAATATTCCTTTCCTTTGCAGATGAATGAGAAGAAGGGCGATCCTAACGCCAGTGGAAACCATCGCAAGAACTTAATTCAATCTTTGGAAGGTAGCCTGAAACGGCTGAATACCGATTACATTGATTTATTCTGGTTGCACGCTTGGGATTTCACAACACCGATTGAAGAAGTCTTGCGATCGCTTGATGATGTCGTCCGTCAAGGTAAAGTATTTTACATTGGTATTTCTGACGCCCCTGCTTGGATCGTTTCCCAAGCAAATACCATTGCCCATTACCAAGGATGGACGCAGTTTGTTGCCTTGCAAATTGAGTATAGTTTAATTCAGCGAACAGCCGAACGAGACTTGCTACCGATGGCTAAAGCCTTTGATTTAGCTGTAACGCCTTGGTCGCCTTTAGGTGGTGGTGTGCTAACAGGTAAGTATAATCAGCCTCCGCAAGCAGGCGATGAACAAGGACGACTCGAAACTTTTGGGGGAGGAATTTCTGAGAAGAATTTAGCGATCGCGCAGGTTGTTAGCCAAGTGGCGGCAGAAATTGGACACACGCCCTCACAGGTAGCATTAGCTTGGTTACGCGCTCAAACTGGTGTGATTATTCCGATCATTGGGGCACGTAAATTAACGCAGTTTCAAGATAACTTAGCTTCCCTTGATGTCAGCCTCTCGCCAGAACATCTGCAACGCTTAGATGAAGTAAGTAAAATTGAATTGGGTTTCCCCCATGACTTTTTGCAGAGTGATATGATTCGCGATCGCCTTTTCGGTGGTACATTCAATACCATAGAAAACCATCGCATCTAAACCTAATATTCATAGACAGTAACACATTCAGACATTAATATAATCTGTCGTCAGAGAGTTTCGCGCAGCCAACCAAAATCTGTAAAGTTAGATTTAAAAGGCATTAACTACAACTATGAGCGACAACACCATTTCATCACGTTTGTATCCTACTCGTATTGACATTCCCGCCGAAGCGCGAGTGCAAATCGTGGTACTTCTTAATCAAACCTTGGCAGCTACTTTGGATCTGAAAACCCAAGCAAAGCAAGCGCACTGGAATGTTAAAGGAACTGACTTCTACCAGCTACACGAATTATTTGATGAACTTGCTGGTGAATTGGAAGAGTACGTCGATATGGTAGCTGAACGCGTCACAGCTTTAGGCGGATACGCTTTCGGAACAGCCCGCGCCGCAGCTGCTAATTCAATTTTGCCAGAATATCCCTTAGATATTTTGGATGGTAAAGACCATGTAACAGCTTTATCAGACCGCTTTGCACTCTATGCGAAACATATTCGGCAAGCGATCGCTAAAACTGATGAATTAGGCGATGCTGATACCGCTGATCTTTACACCGAAATTTCTCGCACTATTGACAAACGACTCTGGTTCTTAGAAGCTCATCTGCAAGTAGCAGAAATTAAGGCAGAGAATGGCAAAGCGGGTACTACTAAAACTCAAAAGATCCCTGCTGGTGTCAAATAAGCACTTCTGAAAGACACCGTATTCAGTAATAGCGATCTGTCTTAAAAATCAAGCGATCGCTAACAAAAAACATCCGCGGTAGGGGCAATTCATGAATTGCCCC
>NZ_JBDNJQ010000149.1:0-21085 GCF_051172895.1 Nostoc sp. CALU 1950
GTTCGGCTACCAGGTTGCCAGTCATGTCCCACACCCGCGCCGTGTTGTCCTCTGATGCGGTGACGATGCGCTCTCCATCCGGGCTAAAACTGGCGCTGGTGACATAACTTTTATGCCCTTGGAGTTCGGCTACCAGGTTGCCAGTCATGTCCCACACCCGCGCCGTCTTGTCCTCTGAGGCGGTGACGATGCGCTCTCCATCCGGGCTAAAACTGGCCCTGTTGACAGAACTTCTATGCCCTTGGAGTTTGGCTACCAGGTTGCCAGTCACGTCCCACACCCGCGCCGTCTTGTCCCATGAGGCGGTGACGATGCGCTCTCCATCCGGGCTAAAACTGGCGCTGTAGACATAACTTCTATGCCCTCGGAGTTCGGCTACCAGGTTGCCAGTCATGTCCCACACCCGCGCCGTCTTGTCCTCTGAGGCGGTGACGATGCGCTCTCCATCCGGGCTAAAACTGGCGCTGATGACAGAACTTCTATGCCCTTGGAGTTCGGCTACCAGGTTGCCAGTCATGTCCCACACCCGCGCCGTGTTGTCATAAGAGGCGGTGACAATGCGCTCTCCATCCGGGCTAAAACTGGCGCTGATGACTTCCCTTGTATGCCCTTCTAACCGATTTTGCTCGCGGATTTTGTAAAGAATAGTCTGTAAAGCTAAGAGTGGGCTCGTAGCTGGATATTTTTCTAAAGGGCGGCGATAAACCAGCGCTTTCAATTCTTGCCCAGCCCGTATGGCTGATAATAGCCCATCTATTTGTTGAAACTCAAATTGTCTTAAAGCATTTACTCCTGCCCGCTCTAATTTTGTACCTATTTGGGCTTCTTCCCGCGCTGTTTCTGCTTCCTTTAGCTGAACCTGCGCTTCTTCAATCTCTTGCTGAACCTTATCCCGTTGCGCTTGTGCTTCTCTTAAAATTTGCCTTTCCTTCTCAACATTTGCTTCTAATTCCTTCATCTGTTTTTCCAAATTTTGGCGTTTTTTTGTTTCTGCTTCCAGTTTCGTCCTTAAATCCTTTAATTCTGGTTCTTTTTGTTGGCGAATCAACACTGCCAAATAATCATGCACTAGCTGATAACGATCGTTTGGGCTTTCTTTAAGCCGCAACACCAAACCAGAGTCCACAAAAATCTTTAATATTAAATTTAATTTGCTGTCTTCGGTTTTTAAATTTATCGCTAATACCTTCAAATCTCTCTCTAGTTCATCCTCAGTTTTGAGAGGGCGAGTTCCTTTTTCATCCGTAAGCAAATACAGTACTAACTCAGCTACTTGCTGATTCTCAGCACCACAGTCTTTAACCACTTCTGCCAGGTAGCGCTTGACTAGTTCTTCTTTTTGACCACACTTTTGATACTCAGCAACTGTTGTAATATTCTCTGCTTGCAGCTGCGCTCCCACAATCTGCAATTCAATTGGTCGCACTTCCCCTAACTCACCTGCTAAATCCTGCACCAATTTCTTAACTAAAGCACACCCTAAGTGAAAATTAGAGCGCTCTGTTAATCGATGGATAATCGCTTTGGCATCTGCTGGTGAAAAATTTCCTAACGGGTAGAGTGTATTCTTGCTCAAAATGTCATTGCTGATAATTTCCATGCCGGGTAAACGATTGCACTCCAGCAAATAATGTAGGTAATCCTCCCGCAACGACAGGATGACCTTTACTGACAAAATTTTCAGACAGTCTGCCAGAAACTCAAAAAATCGCCGCCTTTCGATAGGAGCAGAATAGACAAAGAAGAATTCTTCAAACTGGTCAAAAATTAATACTATTCGCAGATTGGCTGACTCACTTTGCTTTATCTGTGCCAAGATAGCTGCTGTTGAATCCAAAGGAGCTGTTAACTGTATCCCATTTTTCTCCAGTGCTTCTGTTAACAACCTTCCCAACTCTGTAACCCAACTGGTGTAAACGCGTATTAAGACAGGCAAAACATCCTGAGTACCGATGGCTTTCTGCTTAAGCGCTGGTAACAATCCTCCATTTACTAGCGAACTTTTCCCTACTCCTGACTGCCCATGAATCACAATTAGCTTGTAATCATTGCGGCCAATCCGCTCAACCAAATTATTTACATCCAGCAGCCGACCAGAAGCATCAATTTCTTGAGCAACATTTTCCTGAGTTTCAACCTTCGTCAGTGCTAATTCTGCCTGTCGTCGTGGCTGGATTCGACCCGCGCCAACAAATGCGCGGAATCCATACTGCTGCTCTACTGATTGCTGCTCTAGTTTAATTTCAAAGGCTTTGAGATATTGTCTCTGCTTAAAGTAAAGCTTCTGCAAATTATTTAAAATATCAAGATATAAACAGGGGTTTTCTTCAGGATTGCCTACCTGTCTGGCTTGTTCTAAATTACTCACAGCCTCTTGAATTTGACCTAAATGTTGCTGTGCTTTTGCCAGGATAAATAAATATCGACTGTTGTTAAGTAGAATAACTTTTTCATTGACAGTCCGTGGATTATTTCGTGATTGGCTACTATGAATTATTGATAAATTTTCTAGAGATTTCCTCGCTAACGGCTCGGCATTATGCCAACGCTCCTGCGCTAGAGCTACTTCAGCAAGAAAGCCATAAATTATTGCTAATTTAAGCGGTTGCTCTTGAGTCTGGTGATGCTCTAAAGATTTCTGTCCAAGAGTTTCGAGTTGCTGCCATTCCTGCAAATCTTGAAGAATATCCCCAAACTTAAGAAGTAAATTTACACTTAAATCTGGATAGCTAAGCTGTTCAAATAGTTCAAAACATTGTTGAGCGTAATGCTTGGTTTGTTCTAGAACAAGGTCATTTTTTTCTCGATATCGAGGTGTTTTTACGTAATGGCAGAAGGCGATATCAATTAGTAATTTAACTTGTGGCTCTAAATGGTTAATTTGCTGCCAAAGTTCCAAGCTTTGTTTATAATGCTTCAAAGCAGCCTCTGTATTTCGATCTACATATTCGGTTTCGCCAAGTAAGGATTCTATAATTGCTTTAATTTCTAGGTCTAATACTTGCTCGCGCTTTTGTAAATCATGACAAGTTAGTTTTATTTCACGGCTAGCTTCTAGATCAAGGATTAAATTCCCCTCAAAAATTTGTTCAGCAGTTTGTCTGAGAAAGTCAATCAATTCGTCAGTGGCGATCGCAAATGCTGTAGTGATCGCCCAACTCTCGAAATCAGGAGCTAGCTGCATCAGCTTCTTCAAGACTTCATCGTTAACCCAGAGAACAAGTGGAAAATGAAAATTCTTCCGAAACTCCTCTCGCACTTGATTAGTTGTAGTTAACAAACGATCCAAGTCGTCCACAGATTCTAAGCCAAATATCATTAAAGCATCTGGCTGTTCTTCCCTGACTTCTGCCTGAATCTTGGCGTAAAGTGTCTTGTCTGATTTTTCTAGTTCAAGAATACGTATATTGACGCTCGTCAGTTCTTGCAAGCGTTCTGCCAGATGCGATCGCAACTTCCTATCGTTACAACGAGCCAAAAGCAGCTTGAATTGATCAACAGAAGTTTCTATTGCCCAAGCTAGTTCCTCTAAGGCATTCTCGTTGTTGGCAGCAATATCTACAGCTCTTTCTTGCCACCCTTCATCAAGCTGATTCATCTCACTCATGGCTGCAACTCTTTCGCATCTGCCAAAATCGGATTAATATCAAACCATAATAGGTTACTAATCCGATATTCAAAGACTAACCGACTACGAATAAGCTTTTGGTATCCTTGATCACCACTAACCTTTTTCTGTTGCTTAACTTTACGCAACAACTCCCAGTCATCATCATAAATAGTGATTGTCATCTCATTAAAGCGAGAACGAATTACATCTTCCAGAGTCTGGCGAGATAAAGGAGGGAATTTTCTTTCCTTTTGAATCCAGGTATTCAACAGTCTAAGCAAGTCTCGGACGTGCCCTCCACTAACACGGCACAGTTGGTCTAGGGTTTTAGGACTGTCAAATATTTCGGAAATTTTTTCTAAACGCTGCTTTTCGTCCAAATCTGGAAAAGCTCTCGCCAGCACCATCTGTCGTAGCAAAGCAATCCCCGGTTCATAGTCGCTACCATCCTGTTGGACAACTACCATTGGTAACACTTTAGGTTCTTCCGAAAATCGCTGCGTGAGGTTTCCATACTCATTTGAGAACTTTAGGGCTAAAGGCATTGTATAAACTACATGACAATTTAGCTTGGTTAAAGATTCACCCTGATCGACAAAAAGGTATTCTTGTTGTGGACGACCCCAAGGCTTTGGGCGACTGTCGATGCGGTCGAGGTTATCCACAATCACCACCAATCCTTTTTTGCCCTGTAGTTTCAGTTTGGCGATCGCAGGTTCTAGTAATTCTTTATTAATCGCTTCCAACAGTTCAGTTTTCTTTGGCCCCAGATGCTGGTTGAGTTTCTCCCGCAGGTTTTCATCATTTTTGACTCTGGTAATGATTTCACCAAAACCAAATGCAATAGTAAGCTTTTGGTTTTCTGAAGTGAAACCTAAATCCCCAAGTTTAAGAAGTCCAGGCACTTCGGGAGGCTTTACTCTCAAGCCTGTCACCTCGGAGTTTAAGACATTCCACACTCCCTGTAGCAACTTATTTAGCTTGCTGGGTTCCTCCAGTACAATTTTGTCCAAACTCTGACTGACGCGATATGCGATCGCTAGCAGAACATCTACAATATCGACATCTTCCATTTCTAAGTCTTCACTAGACTCAAAATAAACGACATGGAACCCTTCCTCTTCCAATTCTTTGTTGAGTCTTAATAACTCTGTAGATTTACCACAACCAATATGCCCAGTAAATAGAAAACAGGTGGGATCATCGGGTGAGAGAAAGGTGATATTGTACTTCAGTTCCTCGATAATCTCGCCACCTCGTACAGAGGAAAAGTCAATGTAATACTTCCTGTCTTCAGGGTTTGCTACGACCAACGTCTTACTAGGGTTAGTTGCCTGAAAAAATTTGCGTAAATCTATCGTCATGCCACGCCACTATAAGTTATGTTTTTAAGCTTTATTAAAAGGATACGCTTAACCAAGTAAGTTTTACGAAATTCAGTAGACCGAAAACTTTTGCGATGCCTTCTCTACGAGAGGCTACGCCCGCTGTTGGCGAAGCCCTCGCTAAAAAATAGCAGTGTACGCCTTATGTGAACTAAGCCACAGGATGCTGTTCAAAAGTAAGGACATCAATGCCAAAAGGCTGAAGCAGAAAAATACGCAGAGTATGACTGGTCATTTTAGCCGCAACATGGACGCAGATACCATCAACTTTCTTCCTCAGTAGACGTTCTAATAACGCCGGATTTTTTTATTAAAGTCTCCTAACTAAAACTGATGTCTGATATCAACCTTGATATCAAGACTCTACTAGATGCTAAGAGAGCGATCGCACTTTCAATATTCCAACGTGAGTTGAAGCGATCGCCGATATAGGCCATGCAGCTGGATAATGGTGTGTGGTATTGGAAACCGCCATTCTCGATACCGCAATCCTTGGTGCAGTCATGAGCAAAGATAGTGAATCCGTTGACTTAGTTATAGTCCAAAAATTAGAAAGTTCTCTCAGTGCGAAAATTGAGACATACTTTGCTGGCTCCATTGACTCTGACCCCGATGTGCTGGAGGAACTGCTTAAATCCAAAAATAGTGAGGGAACCCGTCGGGCTTACCGCAAAGATATCACGGATTTTTTTACTCGCATGACTGGGCAACGTCCTAACCGAGATTCTATTTTGGAGTTTTTACACCTGGACGGTCACAAAGCAACGCTGGTAGTGACTAAATATAGATCCACGCTTAATGAAGCTTCCCTAGCACCTAACACGATTAACCGCCGACTGGCTGCAATTAAATCTCTGGTTGCTTTTGGCCGAAAGCTGGGTGTGTGCAACTATGCTGTGGATGTGGACAGCATCCCAGTGCAGTCATACCGCGACACTAGCGGTTGTACAGGCGAGGAATTTTTGACAGTCATTAAGGGGTGCGATCTCTGTACAGTGGCAGGGAAACGGGACTATGCTTTGCTGCTGCTACTGTGGGGCAATGCTTTGAGGAGAAATGAGATTAGCACCTTGGACTTGAGACATTTTGTATGTTCTAAGGGGACGCTATCAATTTTGGGAAAGGGCAAGCAAGTACGAGTGACAGTCAATCTGCCAAAAGTCACTGTAATAGCGATTACTGACTGGCTGATTGCCCGTGGTGGCGATATGTCCTCGTCCCGCCCATTGTTTACCTCGGTTGATTTTCAAAATTCTGGTAACAGGTTAACTGGGGATGGCATTTATAAAATAGTCAAGCGCTTGTTTAAACGGGCTGGTGTTGAAAAACACATGAGTCCGCACCGTTGCCGCCACAGTGCTATCACTGCTGTACTTGAAAAGACTGATGGCAACGTCCGCAAAGCTCAGAAACTCAGCAGACACGCTAAATTAAACACGCTCCAAATTTACGACGATAACCGCAATCGCGATCAACTTGAGATGTCTGAATTATTAATGGATGGGTTGGATTGAAGTGGTTGCCACACCTGTTAGAAGAAGCTTGAAAAGTTGATTATGACGACATTTCTTCAAGCAGTTATTGTCCCTGAGTCGCAGTAAAAGCGATCCGCTCAAGAGGGCGGGAAATCAGACCAAACCAACCAAAAAAAATCCTTATTAATCTGGCGCTGGGTCTACTGCCCACTCAAATCGCTGCTTTAAGTCATTGCAGTGACTAGGTGGTAAAATTCCATCATGCTGAAGTCTGCCAACTACAATCCCCGGTGCAATGCCAATTTCAGCAGCAAACTGCTCAATGCACACTTTCGTGCGTTGTTGACCTGATGCTAGAAATCGCTTGAACTCAATAGGAGGGATAAGTATGTCCGCAGCGAATTTGTTTGCTTCTTCCTCCTTTTCTAAATCCTCAACAGCAGCAACACCTTTGCCTTCTAGGAATACATCACGCTTACCATGCAGCACAATATGACCAGATTCGTGGAAGAAAGCAAACCATAGATGGTCATCAGTTTTATGCCGCAGGCTGAGTTGAATCAGCGCCTTATGAGGATTTAACCAGCGTGTTGCACCACAGGCTCTTGTCTTGGGAAGTTCCGGTATAAAAACCACAGCCACACCTGTTTCAGCACATAGTTGCACTAATTCTGGTTGAAAAACCTCTGGTGGTTTCATCGTTAGAGTGCGGACTTGTAGCAATGCCTCCCTGAACTTCTTCGCATCATAGGTAGCACAAGGAATCTCAGCTGCTTCAATTTCTCCTTGACGCAGCCAAGCGGCCATTGCTCCAGGCTCACTTTGAAAAGCCTGCGATTTCCGAAAATCCACATGAGTACTACACCATATTCCCTCCCATTGTTCAGGGGAGGCGACGGCGAAAAAATTTAGCACTTCCCGCAATTGTTCAACTTTGTCCTGATAGCGCCGAATCCAGCCAGACTTAATCATGGCTGTAACAGGAATTCCTTTAAGCCATGCAACTTGCTTTTCTAAGCGCTGTTTTTCTTCCTGTTGCGCTAAAAATTCTCGGTATCGTCGTTCGTGGTTGTTCCAAAAACTAGCTGGGATATTAAATACACGCTCTAACTGCAATGCTGTTTCAGGAGTAATAGCAGCTTTGGCATTAATGATTTCGTTAATTGTTTTTTTAGGTCTCCCTGTACGTTCCGCCAGTTCTGCTTGGGACATACCCCGCTCTTCAAGGATTTCTTGAAGAGTCTCTCCAGGAGGAGAAACGTAATCTGGCGTGTATTGATTTTGGATTGTATTACTCATGAGTATCCTCCACGCCCAGTATTCTAACGGCAGTTACTTTATTCCAGTCGATGCCACCATCTGGTTTAGTAGGAATTGGTTCATCTGCTGGCTCAAATATTAGCCGATATGGATGATCCAAATCTAGCGATAACTGACCTGCGCGGTCTTGAAGCAATTCGTGACATCTTCCTGGAAGATTTCGCATATCTTCAAGTACGTTGGCATCACGTAAATTATCTAGTCGTCTTCGGATGCGTTTTGCTCTATCTGCACCATGATTTTTCTCTAGAAGCCTTTGGTTATTGCACTCTTTTTCAAATTTTCGATTACTAAACACAATATCCATTGTAGCAAGCTTCTACTAATATTGTTAACCCTTAAGGTTAATAACATTTTAGGCGCTGTCACTAAAAATGACAGCAATTACCCAAAAATTACCGTCAAGCTGCTCTATACTAGTACATTAGTTCTATATCGGCTTTATGCTCAAAATTTCAGCCTTTTCAACTGCTATTACCTTATTCCCGGATTCGGGAATAAAATCTTAGGCTTATAGCAATTGAAAAATTCGTGTTTGGGATTATCTTATCTATTAAAGAACAACCATTTCCACCATTTGTGATCGCCTAACTTTGCATATAGCACGGTAATCAGTGGAACCAAAGGTGGATAATTCAGTTGCCAGTGGACGACCTTCTCTTTTCCATCAATGGGAGCAGCAGTTAGATAGTTAAATGCTGGGGGCAACATAATAAATAGTTAAAAACTACAAGCAAGAGGTTTATTGTTTGGCAACTGTTAAAGATTCTTTGGTAATAGCTAATCCGTTGCCATCGGGTGATGGATACACATGGACTCTTGCCTCTCGGTTGGGTGAGATGATTTCGCACATTGAGGCACAGTTTGGTAAGCGCGATCGCTCTTGGACGATTCTGGGAATTGAGTTTTGTGAAAGCGGGCCCAAAACATGGTTTCCAGGAGACTGTGGGCATATTATAATTCAGCTTGGCTTGTCGGCAAAAGAAGATCCAGTTCAAGCATTGTTTCAACTAGCTCATGAATCTGTTCACCTTCTTGACCCTGTTGTTTCCGGTTTTGGAACTGTCTTAGAAGAAGGGCTAGCAACACTTTTCTCACTTGAGTACATAAAGCAATTTCATCCTAACTACACCACTTCTGATACGAAGTATGCAGATGCGGCAAGATTAACAGCACATTTGCTAGATATTACTCCAATGGCCATTAAGGAACTTCGCTCAAAAGGTATCAAGATTTCACAAATTACCGCCAGTCAGCTTTTGGCAGTTTGTCCTCAGTTGCCAAAGTCGATAGCTCTTGCTCTTGCTACACCTTTTGATAATTGGACAGAGTGAACATTCAAAATACTGTTCGCTATACGGCGGAGAACCCCAGGCGGTTTGAGCATTTTGATTGGCAGTGGGAACAGCCTTTTTGAGTGGATTTTCATCCACTAATATCATTGGCTGGCAAGATAGATATTAGGCTTGATGCCCAATTGTTCAATTACTCGGAACTAACAACATCCGCGCCTCAATTCCTTCCCAGGTTGTGGGCAACACTCTCACCGCCGCTTGTTTGCACTGGATAATGAGATGATTGGCGTAGAGATAATTTTCTAGTGCGTTTGCTTCTGACTCAGATAAATCGATCATTTCTAGGGTGAGATTGAAAGCATTTAGTAAGGTTTGTTGCAGGTGTTTAGCAAATGCCAGACGCACTTCATGGGGCTGTTTCTCATCAGGAATTGTAGCTTTAAGTGCTTCTAGTTGGGCGATCAGCACAGTAAAGTTGAGGTTATTGAAGATTTCTGATTTTTTTAGTTCATCAGTATATTTGATGGCGATGGCGATGGCGTTGGCGTTGGCGATAGCGATGGTGTTGGCGATGGCGATGGCATTGGTGATGGCATTGGCGTTGGCGATAGCATTGGCGTTGGCATTGGCGATGGCGTTGGCGTAGGTCTTGATGCTGGCGTAGGTCTTAGTACTGGTGATGGCGTTGGTGTAGGCATTGGCAATGGCGTTGGCAATGGCGATGGCGTTGGCGTAGGCTCTTGCGATCGCATCTGCACGTTTACGTACAGGTTTAAAATTACCTGCTGAACCAACTGTTACCTGTTCTGCCCAGTTTAATAATGCTTGCAACTTTGGGGTGTTGATGTACTTCTGTGCTTCTTTTTCCATCAGCAACAGCAAATCATCTGCACCACCCCGTATTAATCCAGCTACCAATAAAAACACCTCATTCCAGCGTTTATCTGTCAAGTGTTCAGTAACTAATTTTTCAAATTTACGAGGGTCATCAATATCAATAATGTGTTGCGCTGTCAAATATTCCTGTAGCGTCAAATGAGAGAAAGAAAATACATCCTCTGCTCGTTCTACCAAAATCCCTTGTTGAATAGCTATAGCGTCCAGAACTGCTTCACCATTTAAATGTTGAGGTGCATTCAAATTACTTGCCAAAAATGCTTTAATTTGTTGAACAACATCACGCTGAGAAAAGAACAGTCTGTCAGACTCGAAATTTGTGTAAGCAATCTCTGAGAGGAGTATTTCTTCTAATTCTGTATGCAGTCCTTGATATATTTCCTCTCGGTTAATTCGCTTTTCTGATGCCCATTCTTCTAGCAATATCCGCAGTGCTTTGCGGTAAAGAACACTACGATTATCAGGAAAGTTTTGGGAACGGTCATATACTAAACACAGGAATGTTAACAATAAAGGCGTGTGTGCCAATTCTTTAGCAGCAAAATGTTCTGGCTTTTGTAGCAACTCCCAACAATTATCGCCTGTCTTCGCCTGTTTATCTGCTTCGGAATGAAACCAGTTATAAATAAATTGCTGAATCTGGGCATCATCAAAATCTGCCATTGCTACATCGCTAAAGCGGCGAAAACTACTGCGATAAGCCGCAGTGCGACACGAGGCAATAAAGCGATTTTTATCGTAAGTATCAACAAAGTTTTGAATTCTACTAATCGCCTCATTTAATTTTTTTGTGGGTACTTCATCCAACCCATCTAGTAAAATTAGTAACTGACCTGATTCTAAAGCTTTTGCTGTAAATTTCTCAGGCTCTGGAAAACGACAAATACGAAACTCTTCAGTAATAATTTTTTCTATATCGATATCACTCGATTCAAATATTTTCAATTCTAGAAAAACGGGAATACGGGCGTGCTTAAATTCTCCTTTTTTACCTTTGAGCGCTTCCAGTGCCATCTTCCGTAGAAATGTAGACTTGCCAGCACCAGGGGCACCCAGTACCATCAAAAATTGCTTATCATTAGCAACTTTAATTCCTGCTTGTTTAGGGCTATCTTGAGAATTAAACCTGCGGCTATTAGCTTGGCGATAAAATTTTTCTAGGTTTTCGATAGATTCAAAACTACGGATGGCATCATTATCTAAAAATTGAACTGCTGTATAGACCGATTCTAACTTAACAGGTTCACGCATTCCCAAAACTTTGAGAATACCGTGTCGTTCTTCGTAGTTTTGAACATACTGCTTTGATGCACTAAAAATTGCTTTTTCCAACTTGTGTCCTAACATTCCCATAACCCTGCCGCCACCTGTCAAAAGTGACTGAAAAATAGGAACTGCTATACCGCTAACAACTGATATTGCCCAAGGTTCCATTCCTGTCATAGGATTACCAATAAATATATTTAAAATTTAAAGCATTGTTGTGTTACTTGGCTTTAAGTTCCGTTATGACAATTTCAGGCAATAGTTTTTTAGCATTGGTGAATTGATACATCATGAACGCCGTAAGACTGCCAATACCTCTGGAACCTCGTCCCCTTTCTGCTCAATCAAGTCCAATAGTTATTCTGGAGTCCAGGCATCTTCTTCAACTTTGGCGTTGGGATTTACAGCTTTCAAGGGCTTTGTTCTTCGGTTCAATTTCTGCACGGCTAACAGTCCAACTGCGATCGCGAGCGCTAATTTCACTCATTCAGGTTATGCTGGCAATCAAACTAGATGTAAAGTACCAGTAATTAAATGAGTCGGGTAATCGCACTCTTCAATCAAGCAGGAGGGGTTGGTAAAACGACCCTGACCATGAACCTGGGCTATCAACTGCTTTTACGGGGTCACAAAGTTCTTCTCATTGACCTCGACCCCCAGGCTTCCCTAACTTCTTTTATGGGTCTTGACCCAGAAAAACTAGACAAAACTCCTTTTGATGCGCTTATAAATGAGGAACCACTATTCATCCAGCAAAAACAACATGGAATGGATATAGCTCCTACTAATATCAACCTTAGCGTAGCTGAAATTCAACTCGTTAATATGGATTTTCGTGAAGTCCGGTTGAAAGAAGCTATTGAGCCAATTCGCAATAATTACGACTTTATCCTCATCGACTGCCCACCCAGTTTAGGGCTGTTAAGTTATAGCAGCCTTGTCGCTGCCAGTCACCTGCTCATTCCCATTGAAACCCACTACAAAGCTTTTCAGGGAACAAATCTACTGGTGCAAACTATAGCCCAAGTCAAAAAAAGAGGAAACCGCAACTTAAAAATAGCTGGGTTTATTCCTTCTCGCTATGCTGCTTCCAATTCCCAAGATCAACGCACCCTCAAAGCTATCTCAGAACAATTTTCCGACATCGCCCCCGTCTACGATCCAATTCCCAGGGCTACAGCTTTTGTAGATGCTTCTGAACAACAAGTACCCTTAGCTGTTTACGAACCAAAGCATCCAGTTCTAAAAGTATTAAACAAGATAGCAGAAAAAATGGAGCAATTATAATGGTTCGACCCCGCAAAACAGAGCAGCCTTACAAAGCTAAAGCGGACATCAGTTTGTTAATGGGTTCCGAACTGCCCTCGACAGAGCCGCAGATGTTGGCAATTGACTCTATCTCTCTACCTGAGAGTCAACCTCGCCGTTACTTCGACCCAGTAAAGATAGAGCAGTTAATTCAATCTATCAAAACTCATGGAATTTTGGAGAACCTACTTGTCCGTCCCCTCCCTAACCAAGAAAATCAGTACGAGTTGGTAGCAGGAGAAAGACGCTACCGAGCAGCTATCGCGGCTGAACTCAAGGAAGTTCCTGTTACTATTCGTGAACTCACCGAAGTACAAGCGCTGCAACTTGCCCTAGTTGAGAATCTGCTACGAGAAGACCTCAATCCAATAGAAGAGACAGAAGGCATACTGCAACTGCTGGCTATCCGGCTCTCCATGCCAGTAACCGATATCCCCAATCTACTTTACCGGATGCAACATGAAGCCAAAGGGAAAGTTGCCCAAAACGTTTTGGGCAATGAACAAGGACAGACAATAATGGCAGTTTTCGAGGAACTAGGAAAGCTAAGTTGGGAATCTTTTGTCTCCAGTCGTCTGCCACTGCTGAAGTTGCCAGCAGAGATTTTATCAGCACTGCGAGCCGGAAAAATTGCTTACACCAAAGCTCAACTGATTGCCAGAGTCAAAGACCAACAACAGAGACAATCATTGTTAGAAGAAGCGGTAGCCGCCGATTTGTCTTTACGTGAAATTCGAGAGCGAGTTAAAGCACTGCAACCTTCAACAGATTCAGAGTCGCCGCAAGCCACAATTCAAACTATTACCCGTCGCATCACTCAGTCAAAAGTTTGGGAAAATCCAAAAAAATGGAAACAAGTGCAGACACTCTTGAAAAGGCTGGAAGCCTTAGTTACAGATGAAAAAGATTTTGACCTAAATGAAAACAACGGGGTTGAATCATAAAGTAAGAGTTGCCCAAAACGTTTTGGGCAATAACAAAAGGCAGTAATAATAGCTATTTTTTAATAATTGGGAGGGGAGAGCAGTTGGACTAGCGAGCTAGCGAGCAGCCTGCTTATCGTAAGGAATTGAGTTATCCAAAAAGCTATTCAGGAAGTGATTTCAAAACTGTCGTAATCCAATTTGATAAAAGCGAGGATGTTGTGTGAGTAAACACTGTCTCACTTATATTCTTCAGCTTTTCTAAAACTCCTGGCTCTGACTTTTGAATATCAACAAGTTTTTCAAAAATGGAATTTCTATCAGTTTCTTCTATGCCATCAAAGGCTCTTCTTATTACAAACTTGAGTGCTTCTTGCACAGACAAGGAAGTTTTACTTGTACTTATCTTACTCAACATTGCTTGAAGGTCATTGTTAAGAGTAAGGCTATCGCCAATTGCTTTCTTTAGCCAAGATACCTCATCCTCTAGAAACTCGATTCTGTTTCTATAGCCATACCTTTCAGTATGAAGTAACTCTGTTGTGTGCTTTAGCTCCATCTTAGCCATATCAAGCTTGTGCTTAAGTTCTAATGCTTGAACCATAGAAGGGAGTAGTTTTGAGGGGTCTTGCTCTTCTAAAACGACCTGACCGTATTGGTAAAGAGCATCATTGATTTCACCTTTATCTCCAGCATCCATTTCAATAACAAAGGTTATCTCATCATCTTTTTGTTCAGTTTTCACCACAATATTTTTATCTTTATATTTTTGCTCTACAATGCGGCCAAAATAATTCAGTACTGAAAGAACAACCTGTTTGTGTTCAGATTTTGGCTTGATAGTACGAACAATAGTTGATCGAACTGCCGAAAACTCTGAATAGCGAGTAATTGATTCAATCTCTTCCAAAACTTGCTGTGCTATTTGAATAAAATAACGGGAGTGTTCACTATCCTCCACTCCCATTTCTCTTAAATCCTGCCGGATAATCGTGAGGCTCTTATCTTCGGTAGATATTTTTGTGTTGGGCTTCTCAAGAAATTTTGCTTCTTTAGGGCCAATTCTCATTCTTGTAGTCAGTCTTGCCAATTGTCCCTTAAGTGCAATAGCTTCAGCGGCGAACCATTCACTTGAGCGCTCACCAGTGCTAGCTTGCTCAAGATAAAGTTGTACGTTTTCAGCGGACTTGATAGCATCGTGTAAAATTTTCTGCTCAATATTGTTGAGTGTAATTTCTGATGAAGCCATAGAAAGAGCTTCAACTAATAGCCCAGCAAGCCTGTAAGCTCGTTCAAGATTAGCACGGCTTGTTCCTCCGTGTTTATTATCAAAGTTCCACATCTTAGCTAGATATCTCTGACTCAGTTTTTACCCACGATAAGCGAGACATTTATTGTTTAACCCCTAGTAACATGGGGTAAATGAATTTTACCATCAGGCATTCCAAATATCTATTAACTTTGCCACGTAATTACGGGCATCACTAATATTCCATTGAACTGTTGAATTACCGAATAAGTAATTCATTTCATTTTGGCATACAAACCTTTGCCAGTTACCGTTATTTAGTTCGTTATTCAACCAACTTAATGAATTTGCAAATATCGATTGAAAGCTAACATCAAATTTGCTAGTGGGAACATTGTAAAGTAGGCACTCAATCAAGTAAGATGGAAATTGTTTTGGGAATAGAAGACTCGTAGCTATTCGACTTCGAGCATTCTTGAAAACCCTAACAGTAGGCTTATACCATCCGTATGTTTGTTGCTCAGAGTTTTTTCTTGTACCATTTTTATAATGCAGTTTGGGGAAGTTGCAGATTTGCTGTCCTTCCGAAACTGTCCAGAAAGTCATTCCTTCTACTACTAGCCTCATGTTTTCGTAATGTTTATAAGTTACTGCCACAACCACATCTGCTTTGATCCGTACACCACTGGGCAATAACTTGATTGATTTACTGCCTGATGTGTCAACATACTGAGAACCATAATAATTAGAGAGAGCAGCAATCACATCTTTCCGAAACTCATACCAACTATAAGAAGCAGGTGTTATTCCTAATTGAGTTTTCTCTGCTTCTGTCAGATTCGAGTAGAAAACAGAAGTAAGTTCTACCACAAGATCCACATCGCTATCACCGCGAACATTAGTTGAATTCCTGTATGAACCTTGCAAGTAAGCGTCGTAGCGAACACCAGAAACCCACTGATAATTACTCAATGCGTTCCTAATAGATGTATGAGTCTGCTGAGATGATACCGTTGCCCCTTGATTTGACCATGTTTGAAGTTGAGATTCAGAAATAACCATGCTGTATAGCTTGCTTAGAAGTAGAAAGAGAAGGATAACTAAGGTTGTTGTGTTGAAGGAGATGCAACTCTTCTCAAAGCTTCTTCTCGTGTTAGATACTCACGAGAAATAAATTTGAATTCCATAGTTCCAAGATTCTGCCTACCACGCCCAGTGAAGTAATCTCCTGCCAACTCTTTTCCATCTGGTGATAGTTGTAAATTAGCTGTTCCTCTATGAGCGTTCATTGTATTAACACTCAATGCTGATGGTTCGTTCATATACTCGTATTTCAAGCTTGGCTCAGAAGAATTATGCGTATTAACTGATGCCATAATAGAATATGAACTGGAGTTTTGTGTAACCAATCGTACATTAATACATGTCCAAGTTTGTCGAATATATAAAATTATTCCTGGGACATCAGTACCACCGCCATAAGATGAATGAATAACCCCTACCCATGTACCTTGAAGATTGGGAATAGATGAGAAAGATATAAATTTAAATTTTTGACACCATAAAAACTTATCAAACCATTGGTAAATTAAACCGTAAAAGCCCATTACTGAGGGAGCATCAATCCACCAAGGAACTTCTAATTTCATATTCTTCACAATAGAACTGAGAAGCAGTGCAGCAGCTACAGCAAAAAATGCCAACCAAACTGGAATTGATTCTCGCTCTGAAGTATCTGTTGCATAAGCGTGCATAAGATTTTAACTCCATTAGAATGTCATAAAAAATTTTTCAAAATTTTATTATCAAAGTACACGAAATACTGATTTACCTTGAAAAAAAACTGTAATAGGTCCATCCTCAGATACTACAAAGGCGATTGCCTTTGTTTCCTTAGTCATCTTTTGTGCCGAGAGATGCCTTGTACCCGTACCAGGTATTGGTATTACATAAGTTGATGCTTGAGGTGCAAATGCAGCTTTGATAGCAAGAGTATGTCCGTTTCGATCAAGGATGACGGCATTATCTCCAGCTATACGATCCAGATATTCTTTATTACCACAATCCATGATTGTCTTCTCCTTTAAATCCAGCAAATCCTCTATATAACCGGGGTGACACCGCTCTAGAACTCCTTGTCCATCCAACTGAATTACTAATGTCAGTCCCCGCGTCAACTCTGAAGCAGCTATACACTTTTGAAAAGTATTGAACAAAATATTTTCGTCGAAAGATGATAACTGAGCCAATTCATTAATTTTCAATTTATAATATTTAAAATCTATAAACCTCCATTCGCCATCACGAAATTCTGCCAATTGTTCTCCTTTTGCAATAATTTTAACTCTTGAATCCCCAGGCAATATTAATGCACAACCAGATTCTCGAATCAGAAATTGAACACGATTCCACCGGGGATATCCGAAATCATCTATATCTTGAATTGCTTCACTATCAAGTGAACCCAAATCTTGTACAAAGGCTTTATATAGCTTTTTCTTCTTATCTGTTATTAAAAAAACAAAGGTTTTATCTTCACCATTCACATTTAAAGCTTTTTCAATTAGCGTCTTGATATCACTGTCAAAAAAATTTTCTCCGAGTGATTGAACAATATTATTTTTGTATTGTTCAAAATAACTGTTTTCAGAATCATCAGTTTTTAATATTAGTGAGGTTGATATAGTTTTTCGCTCATTTCGTCGTTGACTTAATATTCTCGCTAATTCTGTAAGCTTCAAAAATAAGTCTTTATCAAGATTAGAACTTATAATCTCTTTAATTAGTTTAATTCCTATACTTATATTGTTAAAAATTTTATACGCTAGAATGATATCAACTGAAGACAATCCTTTAGTAAGATATTTCAAGTCACCTAAATCCAGTAGCTCCGAAATTTTAGAATCAAGATAACTTGGTCTGACAAGGCTTTCTTCAAGCTTCTGTAAGGTTTTATCAAATTCCTTGCTATCTGCTGCATATCTGAGGGATGGGTCTTCAATCTCAACTCTACATAGGGATGCATTTGATTGATATAAGGTTAAGCCGAAACTCTCAGGAACACTATACCCATTTATGAATAGAAATCTACGAATCTGGCTAATGCTTTCTTCAACCGTAAAGCCATGCCTCAGCAAATATTTATAGAAGTTTGCTAGAATTGCGTGACTGGTTGAATCCATCACCCGAAAGTTAAGTGCAATAACGTCATTTATCCCACCAGCATGAAGTAACTGCGCGACTCCTGAAAAAGTTGAGTTCTCGCCTCCAAAAGCTCCATAACAAGTGCTAATTACAGCAATTTGTATAGAATCTTTAGCTTCTTGAATAATGGATGCTAATCGATAAGAATTGACATAATCTGGCTGTTTAGGATTATTGTAATAAGCAAGAACAACAAATCCAAAATTTTCTTTTCTGTTGTATCCTCCATGACAAGATAAATGTAAAATATGAGGGCGAAAACTTAAAAGTCGCTCCCTCAGACTATTACTACTAGCATTAGATAAAATATCAAGCTTCACATCGCTTAGAACTGGAGACTCATGTAAGACAAAATCTAATAACCTTGCTTCTGTGCTGAAATCCAGATACTGCGTTGTTGGGTTGGCAGTTGCAAATAATATACGGATTTCATCATCTCCAAGAGGTTTCTTGGGTATAAATTCTTGTCTATTAAATAAGTGTAAGGCTCTACAAAAGCGTAATTTTGGATGAAAACAAAGAAACTGAGGAAAAGAGCCAGATTTGTTGTCACACATCAACTCCCAAGGCAACATTGCTAGTTCTGGAATGGATGTTGAGATTGTTAGACGTAGTATTTTTCCCTGGTTACTCAACTCTCGAAATAAGTCTCGAATGGAGCCATGAATAGCAAAGTCAAAAAGTTTGATTCCAAATTCCATGCATTCCACTAGCTTTGCTTGATTCCTTTCAAGCTTATTCACTATTTCTAGTACTGCTTTTGCAGAAAATGGAAAGGCAACTTCTTCTACAACACTTGAGTTGGCAATAGCAATATATCCAGGTTCTATATAGAAACTATTCTCTTTAGATTGGTTGGAGGATATAGTATCTCTATAACGTGCAGTTTGCTCTCGACCTTCTCCGGCAATCACAAAAGATGGTAGACCTTCATCTTTGAAAGGTTCATATCCAGGTGAACGGGTCAGGAAAATTTGCAAATCTAGGACTTCTTCTGTATTACGTTTACCTTTGTTATTCATGAGGTGGTAGTTTCTTCGTACCTATGCATTACACATATTGGAATTCTCATATACTACAAATAAAATTCTTCCACACGTATTAAGAAAGGAAAGGAGCCAGAAACTTTGTGAGTACAAATATCTATCATTTACAATACTAAAAAGTACAATTATGTAAAAATTCTCCAGAGAAATGGTAGTTTTAAAGCTTAAAGGAGAATTAAAATACTAAACAGATAGCTACTACAAGGACATCCAACGAGGTATAGATGCTGTTGACGAAATATTTCTTAAGACTAGAAACCCCTACGGTATTGTGAAAGCCCTAAACCAAAGTTTTTTTTTAAACCACCTTTTCAATGAATTCGCAAACGGGATCGAGATATAGCTCAATGGTTTGTAAGTATTTTTAAAGCTTCCAAATCAATTATGCTCTTGCTTATCCATCGAGGACGTAAAGGTCCGCAAACTCCAACCTTTTCTTCATTAGGTAATGGCATAAATTCTCGGATATCTCCATCCTGTGATACAACAAAAGCAGCTATTTCTGGTACACTAGCACATAGCCTAGCAGCTGAACGATGCCGTGTACCAAATTGCTTCATATTCCATTTTCCATTTGGCTCTAAATGAGATGAATTGGAATTTAACTCTACATAAAGCTCTGATTTGTCGGTCGCAATGTTTTGGGTTTCTCCTCCAAAGCCTAGTAAGCGCAACCGTCGATCCAGTACAACGCAACCATCAATTGTAGACAACTGTGCTACTACACGTGCCATATCAAATAATTGCTGGCATCGAAACTCAATTTTGTCATTACTGTTATACAGATCTAAAATATGTTGTCCTAAATTAGGCTCTCCTGTTTCATGTTTAATATCTATCAAGCTCTTTATCCTATCCCATGACGATTTTGAATCTTGAGAAGACTCTGGTGGCAGAATAACAAATGTACCTCCGTGACCAAACTCTACAGCTAAGTTAAAAATATAACTCCAAACTCCTCGGATTATCTCAACTAGCCAAGGTTGAGCTTTACTGTCTCCTATAAGAGCTTCTGCTATACTGAAAAATGTTTTATTAGCAACTGGATTTAAGGTTGGGTCATAATTAAGCTGGACTCTTCCGTGACGGAATGTTAAATGTGTTACTAATTCCGATAGAGGATAGTATAATACATTCAATACACCCGGACCTTCAATATTTAAAGTGAGTCCGAAAAAATGCTTACTAGCTATATTTTGAAGATAAGTAGACCGAACGTTGAAATTCTCTATTCTGATAATTCCATCGGCCCAAAGGCTTGACTCTCTTTCTCGAACAATTAGCCCATAAGGTTTTGGTGGAATACCTGAGCTAATACGATGAAGAGTAAACTCGTCCTCTGATAAGTTAATAGGTTTCTGAAAGCGCATTCCTAGTTTCAATTGTTGGAAGTCATCAAATTCTGATGTGGGAACATATATTTGAAATCGAGGATATCTAGCTTCCTCCTTTTTTAAACTAACTTGAAAAGCTAAGTTTACCAAGTTAGTTAAACCTTGAGATGATAAAGCTAGTAATTGCACTTTGTCTTCTATTTTTTGAAGTATCTCAGTTAATTTTTGTGGGCCATGTATTTCTTTAAAAGTATTTTCTTTAGTAACCTGATTTAATATTTTTTCAACTTCTTGAATTTTTTTATATCCTTCAGCTTCCAAGACATCAATCTTATAAATAGAATTTACTTTTGGCAAACCATAATTTATTTCAAAAAATGAAGATGATCCCGGTATATGGACATTATTTAATTCGGCTCTAATCAGATTGGCTTTTAGAATAATAGATTCTTTTAAAAAGACATGATTGAGTTTGGCATCCGTTAGGATAGCTCTAAAAAGATTGCCTCCTTTTATGTAAACGTCATCCAGTTTTGCTCCAGTCAAATTTGCTTCTTCTAAACTAACTTCTTCTAAAAAAGTTTTATGGAGTTTAGCGTTCGTTAGGATGGCTCTAAAAAGATTGCCTCCTTTTATATAAACGTCATCCAGTTCGACTCCAGTCAAATTTGCTTCTTCTAAACTGATTTCTTGTGAGAAAACTTTATGGAGTTTAGCATTCGTTAGGATGGCTCTAAAAAGATTGCCTCCTTTTATATAAACGTCATCCAGTT
>NZ_JBDNJQ010000014.1:0-82528 GCF_051172895.1 Nostoc sp. CALU 1950
ATCCCCGACTTCTTAAAGAAGTCGGGGATCTGACCACCGCTAACCACTCATAACTTTCTTTAGCATATTCGTCCTGCGATCGTTGTTGAAGAAGAATACAGAATTCACAATTCAGAATCAATTGGATACTGTAATTTTCCGGTGAGAAATGGAGATTTGGGAGGCGGGCTGTATGGATGCTGATGAACTTCTCAAACGCTATTGTGCAGGAGAGAGAAATTTCACTCAAGTAAGCTTGCACTTAGTTAACCTCAGTGAGGTGTGTTTAGCTGGAATCAATTTGGATCGAGCTAACTTGGCTAACGCAACTTTATCGCACACCAACCTGCGCGGAGCAAACCTGATCGAAGCAAATTTGACTGCGGCGGCTCTCTGGAGAACCGATTTCAGTGGAGCAAATCTGATTTTGGCAAACCTCAAGGCTGCTAACTTGATACGGGCAACTCTCAGTCGGGTAGATTTGCATAAGGGAAGCCTTGTAAAAGCAGACCTGCGTTTAGCAGATTTGCATGATGCGGATCTCAGTGGTGCAAACTTAGCTGGAGCAGACTTGCGTTATACCAACCTCAGTGGGGCAAACTTGGCTGGGGCAAATCTCAGTGGTGCAAACCTAACTGGGGCAAATTTGAGCAATACAGACCTGAGTCATAGCAGTCTTGCCAAAGCTATTTTGTACAAAACTGATCTAAGAAACGTTGATTTCACAGAAGTAGACCTGACCGAAGTCGATTTGCACCACTGCTTATTTAACGGAGTTACCCTAACTGAAGGAAGCTTAGTCGAAGTGGGTTGAGCATCGCTGTTGTCTCATTAAAAATCCAAAATTTTAAAATCAGTCTTTTTCAAGGCAGTTTCAAATCTCTCTACTAATGAATGTCTCGAATTCTTTATTGCAAGATTTGTGCCAAGTTTTACCACATCTACAACCTCAAATCTATTTCAAGTCTTCGCTGGTGTCAGCTAAGATTGGCGATGATCGTATTTTTAGTATGAGAATAGCGATCGCCAAATACCTGTAATATTTAGTTCTAGAGCCAAAACTGGCGATCGCCTTCCACTGTACCTGGAGCAATTCCTTGTAACCGCCGATAAGCTATTTTGTCAGAACCGTATAATGGGACGGGTAAGCGAGGTTCTTTCAACGCCCCGTGATGTAGCAATGTCAGTTTAAGTGTAGCTTCTATTAAACTTTCAATTGATACTTGCTGTTCATGTTCAGGATCGGGAATAACCTTTAAACGCAGAGGATAAGGTAAACCCATTTTCTCAGACTTAACTTCAGTAGTGACTAAAATTACTTCATAGGGGGATAATCGAAGAGCTAACCCTTTAGTTGGTGCTGTCACTACAGACTGCTGAAATTTATATAGTCGTGGAATCTGAGATTTTACACACTCTACCAAAATAAACTTTGAACCAATAACTTTTGCTCTTTCTCTTAAATTCTTTATTTCATCACCACAAAAACGTCCATCACGGTAAATTAGTACAGTTTTTTGTCTTAATTCAGCAGATGGTAAAAACCTCTCTAGCGTTCGTTTATCAATTGTTTCACCCTCTGTTAAAGCATCTTCTAGTCGGAAACGAATAAACTCCCCTCGCTTATCATATAGACGCACACTCGCACAGACATTTATACTTCCAAATCCTTTCTTTTTAGAAATTCGGGAAACATCAAATCCGATAAAATAATCAGCAATTTCTAAAGGTTCAGCTAAAATAAAGGGTAAGTTTCCTAATTTTGCGAGAATTCCTGGAATTACCTGATGAAGGATATTACCATAATTACTAGTATTTTTTAATGTATCTTCATAAATTACTTGACTAGCAATTTCACGCCGGAGTAAGCGTGAAGAAATAAATGAATAAAAGCTACCATCATCACTATTATCAGCATGGCGATCGCTCTGAGGGAGAAATGTCAAAACAATGTCAGTAGGAATCACCATTAATTCATTAATAGCTTGCTCAACTTTTTCTCTATCATCAGAGATGCTTGAACTACTTACTGATACACCAACTCGATGAACAATTATGGTTTCAAACCCATAGTACTTGAGACGTTTCTGAACTTCCCTGATAAAAGGATCTACCTTCAAATCACAAAGCTTCAAAGCTGTAATGCGAATCGGTGTTGCTTTATCTTCATATTGAGCTTGACGACGATAAACACCTCCTTGTGATAGTCCTTTAAGGACATCTCCTCTCCTACTTATAAAATTTTGACCATATTTATCTTTTCCAAATAGAAGTTGAGTATCTTCAAGCTTAAATTTTAGTGGCAGGAATAATTCAGAGCAATTACCGCTCTTTCTGCTATTAATACAGGTTTCCGATAACACAAATCCATAAATACTTAAAGCTAGTGCAGCTTCTTTTTTGTATGAAGCCAAACTATTTTGCCGCTCTTGATAAGGAATCTTAGCTTCTTTGAGTAAATCCCCATAGTTTACATCAAATTGTTTGGCAGTATCCTCTGTGATACAGGGAATAAGAGCGGCCATTGCATAAGGATACCGTTTTTTATTCTTACCAAATTGCACAAGTACAACAGGTTGATCTCTCGGTGCTTCACGAATAGCGATTTCACTGGTTGATGCAGGCTTATAGTTGAGTAATTCTTCTTCACGCTCACCAATAGTTCCTTCAATATCTACAATAGTAGCTGAACTGTTTTTTTCAATATCTCGAACATTTAAACCAATTAATAAATCTTTTGGATTTTGTCTATAAGGATGATTTTCGTAAAAATCAGATAATTTCCCTTTGAATACAAAAGAACTGCGAATGGTTATAGCAATAGCTGGGTGTGAAATGTTTTTAATTTCAATTGCTTCCGCCCAAAATTTGGCTTCTCGTCTAACTTCAATTTTGTTAAATGGAATACTAAAATATGAAAATGTCCGTCTAATTTTTAATATTCTTATAGCTAGTTCAGAAAGGATATCAGCAGATATCTGTGGTTGGCTTACCCATTGAATTGAATAATAGCGATCGCCAATATCTTTTTTCAATTCCTCTTGAATTTCTGTTAAAGCTTTTCGCCATTCATCTAAACTTGGCATTGCTTGATCAGGTTTAGCTAAAACCCAGAAATTACCATCTGCAAAGATGGCCATAATATCAGGAAATTTCTGACTAAACCGCCAACCTAAGCGATTTCCTATTTCAGTATCTATTCTGGGAGTCAGTCGAAAGCAGATTAAGTTAGGTTGAGGAATATTTAGTAAAAATATCTCTGCCAAAAATATTGGGGATATATTAGTTTTTAAGGGGGATTGAAGCACACCAGCAGTCATGTAGAAACCTCTGATATAGTAAATTCACAAATTGAGTTAAACGAACAGTAGCGACAACTTACACCCGGATTTTGGGGAAATATTTGACTGAAATCAGCAGAATTTTTACGGTAGCGTCTCAATTCCTCTTGATGTCGTTGAGCTATTAAAGCGAGTTCTATCTGAAAAGCCTTAAGAGTGTTAGGTGTTGCGCTGATAGGTTCTGACCAGTTACCATTTTCTAAGTTATAAAAAGACGCTACTGCTTTTTGCTGGGGGTATCGGTAACTAGCAGCTAGTAAATAAATATACCCTTGTCGCCGATCAAAATCAGAGTGGCCAGTTTTGAAATCTAAAATGTGCAAAGTATCATCTTCTTCGGCAAAAATGCAGTCAATCGCAGCAAAGAAGTTAAAAGATTGATTACCCTGCTTAATCAGAATTGGTTCTGGAAAACCCTCATCACCTCGGCTAAGTTGAATAATTTTCTTCTCAGCAAGAATTGGATTTTGCTGGTAGTTTGTCAGTATTTGAAGTACTCGCTGCTGAACCAAATCTGACTCTTTCCGCAATTCCAGAATCTCTATCATTTGTTCTACAGCGTCTTCTTGATGTAACATCGGGGAGTTTTCATGAAACTCATAAACTCCCTTTTGTGCTAGTAGTCCAATTCGCACAGGAGTGCTATCACTTGCCAAGATTGCTGCAACCGCAGGTTCTCGCGATCGCGCTTTTGTAAAACCTCGTTTCATGTCACAGTGTAAGTGTTCTTTCCCTATGGGTGGAGAGTACTGCAACCATAAGTTGTAACTGGCAAATGGTAGCCAATTTTGGCTCATTGATGTCAAACCCCAGAATTTAGCAGAGAAAAAAGTTTTACTTGGTTAGGATTTCGTAGATTGCTGTATATACACCAACCTCGGTTGCCATTTCCAAGGTATGTAAGCCTTCTAGCATCTGTTCGGCAGCCTTTATGAGTTGTGGATTGCGGCTTGATTTTTGAATTTCTTCAAGCAGAACTGGTAGAGGTCTACCAATAGAAAAACTCAGTTGTTCAGGGTTCAACGATTGTTTATTCATGCTTTTGCTCTTGTGTAACGAAATATAACTCAATGAACATCAGTACAACCGCCTGAATTGCCATACAATTTCAACAAGGCAAGATATAAGTTGTTCAGTATTGAACCATATTATGCAACCTGAACAATTATTGTCAACTATTTAATTCATTCAAAATAAATGTTGAATTTTATTTTCAACACTGGTATTATCTATCTATGAGTGATTCAAAGGCTAAAAATTTTGGGTAACTTATAGCCCAGCAACTCCTGAAAAGCTTTGTCAAATAAGGCTTTTAGCCTACTATCACTCAAACCGATAGAAGGCTTATTATTATTTATGCTTCAGGAAATGCGTTAGGCAGTTGAATGTAATTATGGATAAACAAGAGAGTCAGAGTTTTGGCAGGTGTATTTGGCAAGCTCGTAGAAAAAAGGGATTGAGTCAGCGTGAGCTAGCCGTAAAAGTAGGGGTGGATTACACCTATTTGTCCAAACTAGAAAACGACCACGTTGAACCAAGCGAGAAGGTGATCCGCTCGTTAGCAGAACATCTCAGTTTGAATGCAGAGGAGCTGATCTACCTAGCTGGACGTATGACTCAACGTGACTCGGATGCTTTTGAAGAATTGGTTAAGGCGAACTACAAAGAAATGCCTGCTTTATTTCGTCGAATGAGAGAAAGCCCGGGTATTGATTCTTTAGTTAACGCAAGAGATGAGCAAATTGCAAGACTACAAAAAGAAAATGCTGAACTCAGAGATAAGGTAGCAAAGCTTCAAAATCGCTTCTATTCTAAATATGAGATTGAAAACATAGCGAATGATCTTCTAAGTCGTATACAAATTTCATCTCAATATGCCCCGAAATTATCTATCGATACTACTAGGGTATGTGACTTTTTAAATTTGAGTATTTGTCATGCACAAATATCTCCTGATGAGCGGGGATTGATCATAGCTATGATTTTACCTTTAGAACGTACAATTTTGATAAATAATGATATTCCAGAAGTTCTAGGAGCTTTTACAGAATCAACAATTGCTCACGAAATAGGACATTGGTTACTTCATGTTAACAAGAATGAAAATGAAGCTTTATGGGAACAAACAGATATAAATAATGACATTAAAGAAACTAATAATCCATTCTTCTGTCGTAGTGCTAGTGAGCCACTTGATAAATATATTGCTAGTAGTCAGCTTGATAAGATTGAATGGCAAGCCCAGTATTTTGCAAGCTGTCTGTTAATGCCTCGCCATATATTGCAAAAAATAAGCAAAGGGCGTGATCTAACTAATTGGAAACATCTTTATATAATTAAAGATGAGCTTGGTGTAACAATATCTAATCTCATAAATAGGCTGCAAGATATTGGATGGATTTATATTCCTAAAGGTTCTAAGCAAATATTCCCTGGAAGTATGGAATCAGAATCTCAACGAATAAAGTATTGGTTATGAGTCAAGAATGTGAGGAGTAAAAAATGAACATCTTCAAAAAATATCAATTTTATAGCAAAGAACAAATTGAGTTGAAAGCTAATGAAGTTTTAAGAATTATGGAGGTTGAGAATTTTCCTCCAAAGTGGCCTTTTGAGGCTAGTCGTGCTGCTGATGCTTTGGGAATAATGATTGACAGGCAAAGCATACCTCCTGATACTCAAGGGTCAATAGTGGCTAAAATTCTCCCATTGGAGAGAAAGATTGTACTCAATGAATTAATTCCTAATCTAAATGGAGGATTTGAACAATCGACAATAGCTCATGAAATTGGACACTGGATACTCCATGTCAATCAAGATGAAGCTGACGGGTTTACAGAACAGTTAGAATTAAATCTAGGACTAGAAGATGTCACGAGATATTTTTTATGCCGCACTGTAGACGATAAAATTAGCCAGATAAATATGAATAGCCAGTTAGGAAATATTGAATGGCAAGCTCAGTTTTTTGCTAGTTGTCTGTTAATGCCTATACACATTCTAGAGGCTACACGAAAAGGACGTGATTTAACTAACTGGAAACATCTTTATGCAATGAAAGACCAACTTGGTGTCACAATTTCTAATTTGATAAATCGCCTAGAAGACCTCGACTGGATTAACATTCCTAAGGGATCTAAGCAAATCTATCTGGGTAAAGCTGCACCGAATGGGCAGACAAATTTATTTAATAGGTAAAGTGTGATCGCACTCCATTATCTCCTGCCAGCGATGTCTACGACGGGCTACGCCTACGCACCCCACACAGCACTAAACTAGAAAGTAAGATGCTCAAAATAGCCTATGAACGCTACGACAACCACTTTCCCTTCTACACTCAAGTTGAAAATTGACTTGACTGATGAGCAATTTTTCCAAATGTGTCAGAAAAACCGCGATTATCGATTTGAGCGTACAGCATCAGGGGAAATATTAATTATGCCACCTACAGGTAGTGATACTGGCAACCGTAATTTTGATATGGTTGTTGAATTAGGAATCTGGAATAAACAGACTAAATTAGGCAAAGGTTTTGACTCTTCAACAGGTTTCACCCTACCTAATGGTGCAGAACGTTCTCCTGATGCTTCTTGGGTGAAAATTGAGCGGTGGAATGCTTTAACCCCAGAACAACAAGAAAAATTTGCCCCGATTTGTCCTGATTTTGTAGTAGAGTTGCGTTCTCGCACTGATTCTTTGAAAGAATTGCAAGAGAAAATGCAAGAATATATCGAAAATGGCGCTCAATTAGGCTGGTTAATTGATCGGAAAAACAAGCGAGTAGAAATTTATCGTTCAGGTAAAGATGTAGAGATATTAGACAATCCTGTTAGTTTATCAGGAGAGAATGTACTACCTGGTTTTGTGTTAAATTTACAGCAGATTATGTAGCTTTATCGGTTAGGATACACATAGCGCATTTCAAAGCGACTTTGTTCCCAAAGTGGTAACAGAGCTTCTTTTGCAGCATTTAATTGAGCTTGTGAAAAAGAGATTTTCCCATTTTCTATAATCCAAATAAATGTCCGAGTTATTAAATCTGCATTGAAACTGTTCTCGTATTCACTATTATTTATTCTTGCTACTTGTTCATCTAAGCAATCTATAGCATATTTAAAAGTCAAGTTTTTCCAGTCTTTGAAATTGCTAGAATTTTCTTTTTGCGTATTTTTCCACTCAACTTTACGCAAGTTTCCTATAATATAGTCTATGCCTGTTATGGAAGAATCCGTATTACGCACCAAATTTGTATAGGCTTGGTAATATGGTTTCAAGAGCGAAGCAGCAATATTTTCCACATATATATGTAGCCAAGATTGTATGTCGCGAAGATAAGGTGCTAAATTTATGATATTATCAATTTCTTGAATCAGCATACGATCGCTTGTGTAATTTGTTATTTTTGCTAGCAATTCAGCTTCAGATAGTTGAGATTTATCTGAGTAATAATTAATAACTTTTGGAATATATTTCTCTAATAACCACTGTTTGGTATATCTAGCTGTCCAGGTTCCCCGTACCCCTATATCTTGCTGCCATAAAGTTAATTTACCTGTTTCAATAGATTGAAAATTAAGATTATTTAGCTCGTAGATTATATTAATTTGATTATTAGACAATAAAGATAAGTCTTTATCTAATTTTGGGAAGATAAATGTATGGTCGCGAATTCCTCGACTCACTCGAATTGATATACCTTCTCTATGGAATAAATGCCATTCTGACTTGCCTTTTGTATAATCAAATTCATTAGCAAACTGCTGCATTAACTTCCATAATTCTTGTCTTATAGAAAAAAGGATAAAACCTCGACTTTCTGAAAACTTTACGAATTCAAAATTCCATGTTTCTAAAGCATTTTCAAATTTTATTATTGAATTTTTATATTCTTGGCAAACTTCATCAACACATAAACACAAGTCTGCTACTTCTAATTTCGACAAAATAACTGTTGTTTGACCTAAAATTACTTTAAAATTATTTTTATCTAATCGTTTCAAAAACCGACGACATTCCCAATCTACCTGGGTGTACAATCCAGTCATTAATTGACCCAAAATCTCTTGATGATTTAAGTTAATTTTTAAACCTCTAAAAAGAATACTGCTGAATTGTATTTCACAATTGCCTTCTGCAAAAGCTTTGGGTAAATTACATGCGATCGCAACTTT
Source organism: Nostoc sp. CALU 1950 (assembly GCF_051172895.1). Classification (NCBI taxonomy): domain Bacteria; kingdom Bacillati; phylum Cyanobacteriota; class Cyanophyceae; order Nostocales; family Nostocaceae; genus Nostoc; species Nostoc sp. CALU 1950. The sequence goes on from NZ_JBDNJQ010000014.1 coordinate 8,492, forward strand.
TGGTTTCACAACAACTAAGCGATAGCCTTCTCGCATTATGCAAGGCTCAAAATCACATTTTTCTAAAACATCGTGTAAATCTGGATGGCATCTGATAAACTTTTCTATTAAGTTATGTTTAGTATTTATTAGAAAATCTGCTGTATTTTTCTCAATATTTTTAACCACATCAAAATTTAGTTTGTTATAAAAGCTTGAGGCGATATCATTATTTTTAAGTGTATCTATATTTATATCAAATACTAATTCTTCCCTATAGTAATGTAGACGTTTAAAAACCTTCATTATATATCCATTAGTGACAATAAAAAATAGTGGGTTGCAATCATTACTATAAAATCTAGCTTTTTCAATAGCATTATTTAATTTAGTTTTATCTAGTTCTATTGCTTGAATAAAAATAAGTGATGTATCTGTATTTTGCTCCTTAATATTATCTGTTGTAAAATAAATCTCAGCATTCTCATAATTTCTATCATAGTTTCCTGATTTATTTTTTGCCAAAGGGTATTCACGATGACATTTGTCTGGATAACAGAGATGCTTAAACATTGGAAAAATAAACTTTTCTTTTATATCATCTTCGTTTTGTAAAATATGACGGTCAAAACCTTGTATCCATGTAATGAATTGTTTAATTGACTCTGGAATAATCATCAGATAATCCACCTGCTTGTATAAATTTGCTATGCCTTATTTTGTTCGTGTAACTAGCAATTTATCAAGTCAGTTTGGATAGTATAGTAATTGTAGATACTTTACTAAGTTTTGAAATACCAGATGTAGAAAAGTATTAGTATAAAAATCTAAATTATAAATTTAAGGGACAGGCAAAACGCCCATCCCACAAAATTATCAAAATCATTCTGCAAATATGCAACGCCCTTTGTTTGCTATCAGAGGCGCGAACATCAACTTTAAACCAACGCCGCCACCTTCTCTAGCAAGCCTTGAAACAACCTCAAGCCATCACTTCCCCCTAGCGTTGCGTCTGAGGCCCTTTCTGGGTGCGGCATCATCCCCAACACATTACCCCGACGATCGCAAATCCCGGCAATATTGTTCAGTGAACCGTTGGGATTCTCCCCTTCATAACGAAACAAAACTTGCCCGTTATCTTCAATTTCTGCGAGAGTGGCTTCATCGGCGTAGAATCGCCCCTCTCCGTGGGCAATGGGCAAAGTAATAACTTCACCAGTGCTATAAGCTTGTGTCCATGAGAGATTAGTACGCTCAACTTTCAAAGGGACGCGATCGCAGATAAAATGCAAATCACGATTTCTGGTTAACACCCCTGGCAAAAGTCCGGCTTCAGTTAATACCTGAAAACCATTGCAAATACCGAGGACAAACTTACCCTTTTGGGCGTGTTCAACAACCTGCTGCATCACGGGCGAAAAACGCGCGATCGCACCACAACGCAAATAATCTCCGTAACTAAAGCCACCAGGGATAATCACGACATCCAAATCAGCAATATCTGTCTCTTGATGCCAAACCATGCGAGTGGGTTGTAAAAGCAAATCTCTAGTTACATAAGCAACATCGCGATCGCAATTAGAACCGGGAAAAACAATAACACCGAATTTAGTCATTTGTCATTTGTCATTTGTCATTTGTCAATGGGAGCAGGGATTAGGGGTAGGGGAACAGGGGAAGACGAGGAGCATATAACCAATCCCCAATCCCCCATGCCCCATGCCCAATCTCTAAAAGACCCCAGTTTGAGTTTCCACCTCAATCAAATCAAAGCGGTAATTTTCAATTACAGGATTTGATAACATTTGGTCACAAATGCTATCAAGGTCTTGACGTGCTTTCTTCTCATCACTTGAGGTGATGGTGAGTTCAATGTACTTGCCAATCCGCACCTGGTCAACGTTCTCGTATCCCAGTTGCTTAAGACCGGATTGTACAGCCACACCAGCGGGGTCTAAGACTGAAGGACGAAGGGTCACGAAAATTTTGGCTAGATACTTGGTTTGCACGGGCTTTTTCTGAATGCTGCGATCGCTATACTATAACTTTCTGCTCCAACTGAGTGAAAATAAGATTACGAAGCGGTTAAAGTTAATTGATTAATTAGCCCATCTAACAGCTTCAACTACAGTGGCATATTTAAATAATTGTCTATGAGAGCCATACGCACCCGCAGTCAAGAGCGTATTTTCAATCTACTGAAAACTATCAAAAAAGGCATTTCCGCCCAGGATATTTACGTAGAATTACGCAACACTAATCAGAGCATGGGTTTAGCGACAGTTTACCGTTCCCTAGAAGCCTTAAAACTCGAAGGCATGGTACAAGTGCGGAATTTGGCTAACGGTGAAGCCCTCTACAGCCTAGCGCAGCAAGACAAACACCACCTTACTTGTTTGCAATGCGGTGTCTCAATTCCAATTAATCAATGCCCCGTTCATGACTTAGAAAACCAATTAGAATCCAGTCATAAGTTTAAAGTTTTTTACCACACCCTGGAGTTTTTTGGGTTGTGCAGCCAATGCCAAGTAAACCAAGCTACTGAGATTAGTCAATAGTCATACCGATTTTATGTGAGGTTGCACTTAATTTTCTCACAGACTAGAGCCAGTGACCATCAGAAAAAGCCTGCTTAGGCAGGCTCATGATGTGAATTTTCAGAAATAAATGGTGTATTTTATTTGATCTTCAAACCTAATTACAGGAGTAATGGAGTGTTGAGAATTAGCGTTGAAGAAGCAGCGATGAATTTAAAATCTCTCTTGGAACGAGTAGCTAGGGGAGAAGAAGTAATTTTGCTAGAGAAAGATAAAACTGTAGCTCGTTTAGTTCCTCCGCTACAAAAGGAAGAAGAATTAGCAAGTATGAAGCAATTTCGTGATTCCCTTGCGATTAAGGGTGAGTCATCGAGTGCAACTGTCATAAATGCACGTACAAATAATTCAGAAGTGCATTACAGCGATTCCCAGTTATGTGAGGCACAGATAATATTTTGAAACGCAAAGGGACGCAAAGTAAAGCGCAGAGGTACGCAGAGATTTGTACCTCTGCTGACTAGGAAACGCTATAGCGTCAGCTTACTGTTGTTTTGTTCAAACAAAACTTAACCAACTAAATACGTCTGCGACTGTTAATTGCCAATTTTGAATAACACTCAAAACGGGTAAGATATCTTGCTGTTCTTTTAATTCTGGTAATTTATTGGGTTCAAAAATCATAATGGACTCATCATCAGCATCGAGTAACCAACCTAGCTTTGCTCCATTTTGAATAGAAAATGTAATTTTGCGGATAACTCGGTTGGTTGATTGTACCCTTCGGGAACGCGAAGCGCGAACCGGTGAGAGAATTTCGATTATCCAATCTGGGGGAATCTCAAATTTATTGGCAATACTACCTTTTGCATCCAGTGGAATTCTTTCCCATTCAAACACAGCAATATCTGGTACTATAGAAAGTCCGCTAAACGTGCAGCGTAGTTCAGTAAGGGCATAAGCTAACTTTTTGGGTTTTGCAACTTGATTTATGGCAGAAGCTAATTCAATTTGTAAAGTGCTATGCTTTCCTTGTGGCATAGGTTTTTGGTATATTTGCCCGTTAAAATATTCGCTTGCTGGTTTTGTCTCTGGTAGTTGTAAGAATTTTTCTACACTTAGTGCTGTGGTTGGTTGAATAGATAACGTCATAATTTACAAAGTATCAAAAATTGATTATTTTCTCTTTGGAAGAATGTAACAATTAGTGCATAGGCGTAGCACATCATAGACATCACATTTTTTTCACTAGCTATTGTAAGCTTATCAAATAGGTCAGATTCAATATTAGGCGATCGCATAAAGTTTATAGCGTTGTAGAAGAAAATCGATTAACGTGAATAACTTTTTCTATTAATATTGATTCCGTAGAAATCGGTGTTAGGGATAGTAACTGTGTTTCTAACTATTGGGCTGTCATTGAAAACTATTTAAGATTAACTATATTTTAACGGGGTTTGAAAATTTACTACAAAAGCGCGTAGGCGTAGTCCATCGTAGACATCGCGCTAGCTTACCATCAGGTATCACCTAAAATTGATTCCCAATCTCCCACAATTGCATTGACTCCACAATTACCAGAAGTGCAATAGGCTAAAATTATTAAGCCTCTTCTTCCATAGCACCTAATGCTTTGAGAGTTGCCTTTTTAGATTCGGTTAAACCTGTAACGCCTGTAATGTTCATATCTTCGTAAGGTCTTTTTGGTCTAAGGGTTTTTATGCAATTACCTGTGCTAGTGTCCCAAAGCATTATTGTGCCATCACAACTACAACTAGCAAGCATTGTACTATCCAGACTAAAAGCAACTGAACGAATCCAAAGAGAATGACCTTGTAAAATTTTCAGGCATTTACCACTGTTTATATCCCAAAGTATTATAGTTTTGTCGTCTGCACCACTCGCTAGAGTTTTACCATCTGGACTAAAAGCAACTGCTGATACTGATTTGGTGTGACCTTGTAAAGTTTTCCAGCATTCACCTGTGAAGGGACACCATAACCCAATGCTTTCATTAAGAGTACCACTAGCTAAAAGTTTACCATCCGAACTGAAAGCAATTGAGCGTGTCCAAGGGCCTCTTCCAATTTCTAATGTTTTAAGATATTGGCTTGTATAGATATTCCATAGCTTTATTTCTCCCTCACAATTACTAATAGCTAATGTTTCAGCATCGGGACTGAATGCAACTGAGCGTATTGAGTGATTGTCTGCAAAACTTTCCCAGCATTCTCCCAGTTTTACATCCCATAATCTTACATTTCCGTCACCACTACCACTAGCAAGTATCTGACCATTTGGGGAGAAAACGATTGATTGTACCCAATCACTGTGTCCATGCAAAACTTTCAAGCATTCTCCTGTGCGGAAATTCCATAATCTGACTGTTGTATCAGCACTACCGCTAGCAAGTATTTCACCATCTCTATCAAGAGCAACTGATTGTACCCAATTGGTGTGACCTTGTAGAATTTTTACAGATTTACCAGTGCCAACATTCCATAATTTTACTGTTGTCTCATCATCTGCACTAACAATCATTTCACCATTTAAGCTAAAAGCGACAGAGTTTACCCAAGTGCTGTGTCCCTGTAAAACTTTTTGGCATTCACCTGTAGCAACACTCCAAAATCTTAGTGTCTTGTCATAGCTACCGCTAACAAGAGTATCTCCATCTGGACTAAAAGCAATTGAACGTACTGAATTGAAGTGTCCCTTTAATGTTTTTAAACATTCACCTGTTTTTACATCCCAAAATCTGATATTTTGGTCGCCGCTACTAGCAACTATCTTACTATCAGGGCTAAAAGCAACTACTAACAATGAGAAATTCTGCCCTTGTATGATTAACTTACATTCGCCTGTATTCACATTCCATAATCTTACAGTTTCATCATAACTACCACTTGCAAGCATCTTACCGTCTGGACTAAAAGTAACTGATTTTACAGAATTTATATGTCCTTCTAAAGTTTTTAAACATTGGCTAGTTTTAAGATCCCATAATTTTATCGTGTAATCAGAACTACTACTAGCAAGCATCTCACCATCTGGACTAAATACAATTGAGTGTACTAAATTAGTATGCCCCAGCAAAATCTGTAAGCATTTACCAGTTTGAATATCCCATAATCTCACTGTTTGGTCATTACTGGCACTAGCAAGAATCTTACCTTTAGGACAGAAAGCAACTGAATTTACAAACCTATTGTGTCCTTGTAAAATTGTTAAGCATTTACCAGTGCGGGTATCCCATAACCTTATATTCCCATCGTGACTACTGCTAGCGACTTTATTGCTATCTTGACTAAAGTCAACTGAAACTATTCCACCAGTATGTCCATTAAAAGTTAAAATTTCTTCGCCAGTAGCAACTTTCCATATACGAACAATACCTTCACCATCACCAGTAACTACAAATTGACTATCAAAACTATACGCAACTGAGAAAATCGCACCAAATACTTTAGTAAAAATACTATCAACCAAATTTGCTTGTGCAAAATTAACATAATGCAAGCTAGCCTCACTAAAATCAGCACCTTTAAGCACAGCACCGCTTAAATCTCTTCCATTCAAAGCAAACTTATCTACTTTTACTAAGACTGTTGCGGCATTACCCCCGACATAAGCAACTTCATCCTCAGTTTTCCCCCGTGTCTCTTCGATAATATTGATAACTGACTCCTTAGCGTCAACATCAACCATCCCAATCAACAAATCCATCACGGCTTTCGTTAAAGGTGCTTTACCAAAAGTCACCCTCAATTTTTCTAACGATTCACTTCTAAATCCCTTTAATGCTGGAGTTGGCAAAATCTCTCCAGCTGCATCTACTTGACGACTGAAATAAGCAGACCAACTATAATCAACAGGTGCAGCATCATGATTTATCTGGAATCGCACCCGCGCTAAATCTGTAAAATCACTAGCCAATACTCCCAATTCTGCTGCAAATTTATACGCTACAAAAAACTCTAACAAAGACCGATGCGCTGGAGTATAATCACCATCAGCATTGCGGATGAGCATTGTTTGCCCCATCATGTCGTAATGCCAGTGGTCTAAATCCTTCTCTTCCTGTACCACCGAACCAAATAACCGCCGAATTCTGTCAGGGAAAAGCCGATAATTGAGGCTCATTTGATCTGTAGACAGCATTTCCCAAGAAAGTTCGCACAAAAAGTATAGCTTTTCTGTTAACGAAGTAAACGTGCGATCGCTCTTAATATCCCTTTCCATTTTCCGCCGCACTGCATACAAGTAAACCCGCGACATATCCACAGGTTTACCCGCCTCAATATCTGGTAACGCTTCCAAAATTAACTCTGTCATCACTGGACGACGGGCTAAATCCAATAATTGCGGATTTCCCATCACTTGTTCAACCGTTGCAGCTTCCGTTTGATGTGACAACACCAGCCGAATTTGCTCGTCGTTAAATTTCTCCAGTTCCAGCACTTCAAACTGGGGTGTTTCCCCCGTCAACTGCTTGGTAGAAGCTTGCAACTCGGCATTCAGTAAAGCGCGTCCTTCTTTAGCTTCAGGAAAATGTTCGGTGCGACAAGTCAGCACAACCTTGGCACCGGGAACCACAACTTTCGCCAGTTCCCAAAAGTTATTAATCATCTGCTGACGGTCAACTTTTGCTGCCATTTCGTCAAAACCATCGAAAATTAGCAGCAATTTCCCCATACCGTTTAACTGGTCAAATACTTCGCTAGTTAAACGAATATTATGTTGTGTAAAAAAGAACCCTGCTAAAACATTCTCGACATTTATTGCTTTGGCAAAATCTCGCAGCGTAATTACCAAAGGCAAACGAGGACGCTCAATACCGCGTTTTTGGGCATCTCGGTAACGTTGTAATGCCACCCAAGCATAATGGAAGGCAAACCAAGTTTTCCCCGTACCAAATTCTCCTAGTATAGAAATATGCTCTTTAGCGGGATCGTCCAACCACATATCAATATAACCATCAATCCAACCATCGCGATCGCTATAGTGACTGATGCCGATACGCTGTTTAGTATCGGGGTCAATTTCCTCTTTTGTGCAAGCTAAAGGAACGTATTTTGTATCTATTTGCCGCCGGATAACTTCCGCTTCTAACCAATCGAGATAATCGCTAAAATCAGCATCTTGGTCAATGAGTTCGTCAAAAGTGTAACAACCTAAGTAGCGATTTTCCTCCTTTTCCACCTCATTCCGCGCCGCTCGTGCAATGCGTCTGGCTGTTACTAACCAACCTTCATCAGTTCTCTGCTGCTCCACAGAAGAACGCAAAACAGCGACATCCTTGAGTCCAACTTCTCCCTCAATTCCCCTGATTAAGATCCGGTCATATCGGTTACGCCGGGTTGGCACATTGATAATCCACTCAAAATATGAATCACCCCAAATTTCATACTTTTCAAAGCGGTAGCCCAAGGTTTCAAACCAGCCGCGCATTTGTTGGGCTAAAGCTATGGCTCTACATTGATTTTCGGTAGATGTTTCAGCCTCAAGCAGTGCAGGAGAATTTTGTGCCAACCGTGCTATTTCTGTCCGAATACCTTCTAAAGTCGGTAATCTGTCAAGTACTTCTTGAATATTTACAATGCGTTTTTGCAAAGAGCCAATTTGTTGACTCATTAGTGTATCTGCTGGGTTGCGAGTGCGTTTAGCAACTTCCGCAAACACAATATAAAACGCAGCAACTTCCCGTCTAATGTCAATTCCCAAACTTCTAATGTCATCACCCAACGAGTATGCATCAAGCGAAGCATCAACCTCAGAAAGCAAAATTGAGGGATTATTATGGTCAAATGCTTTACGGAAAGCCTGTTTTATTGCTTCCTGGCGAAAAAGTTCTAAACAAGGCTTAGGTTTTCCAACACCATACTCTACCAGTGTGTATGCATAAACCCCACTAAAATCTGCTGGTGGATGCTCTGGGTCGAGGTTAAACTGCTGAAGTAATTTAATTACAGTCTCATTGCGTTGAATCTTTTCCTTAATTAAAGGATTTGCGATCGCAATAATAGCGTTGATGACCTGTTCTGGGGTAATAATCATTATTCATTGGGCATTGGACATTGGGCATGGGGAATAGGGCATTGGGCATGGGGAAGAAATTAATCTCTACTTCCTAATCTCTCCCGCTCTTAACTCCCCACTCCCTACTCCCCACTCTCCATTTTTAACTAGGGCGGTTATGTTCTAATCCTGGAATTTGTTTAGAAAATAACTCGTTAGAGTCAACTTGACCATTTGAGATAACAGAACGCATACCCTCAAAAGCAGCAGGGATAGTACGCGGATCTATAAATAAGACCTTGCTGCTATCGCTTCTACCAATTGTTGCACCCATATCCAGATAGCCCAAGGCAAACAGAACTTCTACTGCTTTATTGGCATTGGGATTTGTCTGGAGCTTTTGTGCAATAATTTCTGATGACTCTGCGATCGCTTGTGCTTTTAAAACTTGCTGCTGACGTTCCGCTTGAGCTTTCAAAACGATCGCCTTTTGTTCAGCTTCCGCTTGCAGAACTGTTGATTTTTGCCGAGCTTCGGCATCTAATATTTGCGCCTCTGCTTTACCTCTAGCACTATTGACAGCAGCTTCGCGTTCACCCTCAGAATTTAAAATTGCTGCCCGTTTGCGTCGTTCTGCCGACATTTGCAATTCCATCGATTCTCGCACCGCCTGAGATGGAACAATATCTCGCAGTTCTACCCGCGTCACTTTCACACCCCAAGGATCTGTGGCAATATCCAAATCTCTTAACAGAAGTTCATTGATTTGAGAACGAGCAGTAAAGGTTTCATCCAACTCTAGTTGTCCCATCTCGGAGCGAATTTGAGTCAGTACCATATTTACCATTGCCGACTGGAGATTTTCTACCTTATACCAGGCTTTTTCCATATCCACAATGCGCCAATAAAACACTGCATCTACCTCAATACCAACGTTGTCACGGGTGATGCATTTTTGGGGAGGAATATCTAAGACTTTTTCCCGGATGGTTTCTCTGTAAACGATTTTATCCAAAAAAGGAATTAAAAAATTCATTCCAGGTTCCAGCTTTTTGTTATAGCTGCCCAATCTTTCTACCAAAGCTTCATTACCCTGATTGATGACTTTTACAGACCCCGCTACAGCAGAACCACCAAGGGCTAAAAAGACTAGTAAAAAAAACTGTTCCATTATAAATCTCCTGATTTTTTAAGTATCAAATGTAACTCAAAAGTAAAAGAAGTGGGGGAGGGGTAAAAACTAATGACAAATGACCAATGACTAATGACTCAATAAATTTTCTGGTATCACAATCAAAGTAGTACCTTCTCTCCTCACCACATAAACTCTTTGATGGGGTGCTACGGTAAATTTGTCATCGTCGCATCGTGCTTGCCAGGAATTTCCCTCATACAGCACCCGCCCTGTTTTCCCAGGTGGGATTTCTGTTAAGGTTTCGGCTATAACTGCATCCTGAATTTTCGACTGGCGTCGTCGTGGTTGCAAAAACCGACGAGAAAGCACGATTAATAATGTGGAAAGTAATAACCAAACTAAAACTTGCAACCATACATTTCCCAAACCCACTCCAGACAGCAGCGCCACCACCAACGCGCTAATTCCCATCATGAAAGCGACAAACGCCGATGGTAAAAACAGTTCTGTCAAACACAGAACTCCTCCTGCCAGAAGCCAGATTAAGGTAAAACTTGGCATAGCGCCATCCTAGTGTCTACATTGACGTAAATGCATTTCTACGATTAGATACAGCCAGACTAAGTTATTTACAGCAAGCAAAACTTGGTATTTATACCAATAATTTTGATTAATTTCAGTAACAAGGTGTAGCTAGCGGTACACAAATCCAGTCTATTCTAGCCTTCAAGTCATTGGCAGCTAAAATTAATCGAAGTTAATGAGTTGATTGTTTTTTTAAATTTATACTTTTATGATTTCTACTCAACTGATAATTTTTTGTATAAATCCACGTTGTAAGAGTCCGATTAATCCGATGGGAGATAGTGTTTGTGCCAGTTGCCAAACTCCTTTAGTTCACCGTTATCTTTGGGCAACTGGCTCATCGTCTGCTCAAATCCCACCAGGCACAAAGGTAGCAGACAGATATGAGGTAATTAGTTCCCAGATTTGGCTGGATACTCAACCGGGACTACCGCCAGATGTTCCTGAAGAATTGCCAACGCAAGTAATTCCTTATTTACGGTTATATCAGGAGCGGTTGCATCTCCCCCAGGTTTATGGGTTTGCTTGTTATGAGGAAGATACAACTGATATCCTCTTATTGGAAAATGTGCCGATAGATAAGACAGGAAATATTTATCCAACTATTGTTGAGGCATGGGAACAAGCAACGGCGGTACGACAAGTTTATTGGCTATGGCAAATTCTCCAACTTTGGACACCTCTATCAGAGTTGGGACTTAGCCACAGTTTACTGGTAGTAGACAATTTGAGAGTTCAAGGTTGGTGTGTGCGACTGTTAGAACTTTACCAAACACCAGCAAATGAGAAATTGAGTTTACAAAATCTGGGAGAGTGTTGGCAGTTTTGGGTAGTTTCTGCAAAAACATCAGTAGCCAAGGGGTTACAAAACATCGTCCAGCAGATGTGTGAAACTGAGGTTGATGTAGAGACTATTAATATTCAACTCAATAATTTATTACTAGCATCTGCGGCAGAATTACCATTAATTTTAAAGGTGGCAGGCTCTACAGATATTGGCCCAATTATGGCGCAAAATGAAGACGCTTGCTACCCCAATACTTTGATTGATTTAGATGAACCTTTATTGCACCACTTATCAATTGTTTGTGATGGCATTGGTGGACATGAAGGCGGCGAGGTTGCTAGTCAGTTGGCAGTGCAGTCTGTAAAGTTGCAAATTCGCGTTTTACTAAAAGAGGTTACAGAACAAACTGCACTTGTTCCACCTGAGTTGTTGCAAGAACAATTAGAAGCAAGCTTGCGGGTGGTAAATAATCTGATTTGTGCGCGTAATAATGAGCAAAAACGCCAAGGCAGAGAACGCATGGCTACAACTATTGTTATGGCGTTGCAAGTTCCCCAACGAGTGCAAACAAGTACTGGGTGGCAATCAAATAACACCCATGAACTTTACTTGGCTAATGTTGGCGATAGCCGTGCCTATTGGATTACTCGCAATTATTGCCAGCTACTCACAGTAGATGATGATGTAGCAACGCGGGAAGTACGCTTTGCTAAAAGCTTGTATCGAAAGGCACTTTTAAGACAAGATGCTAGTGCTTTAACTCAAGCATTGGGGACAAGAGATTCAGAATCTTTGCGTCTCAAGGTTCAGCGTTTTATTGTGGAAGAAGATGGCATATTGCTACTGTGTTCTGATGGTTTAAGTGATAATAACTGGGTGGAACAATCTTGGCAGGATTATGCAATACCTGTGTTAGCAGGGCAAATGACAGTTGAAGATGCTGTCCGCAACTGGATTGACTTGGCAAATGAAAAAAATGGGCGTGATAATACGTCGGTTGTTCTCACTTATTGCCGTGTCTCTCCAGAATATTTAGTACCTGTGACTCCGGCGTTGCCAGAAGAGATTATAGAAGCAGAAATACAAGAAGAACCAGAGCAAGTAGAGGAAGAAGAGGAAGAGGAAGAATTAATTTCCTTTACAGAAAGTTCGCAAACGTTGCTAGATTTGGATCTAGAGTTGGATCTTTTAGAGGAAACACCTTTAAGCCCAGAAATTCCACCAACCTTAATTACAAAACCTAATCTAGGCAAACGTTTGGTAACGCTGGGGGGAGTTTTGGCGTTGCTTGTAGTGGGTACAAGTCTGGGATTATTTACTTGGTGGCAAGTCAATCCTCAAGGATTCCAGCAGATGTGTCGGCAATTTCCCCAAAGATTGCAGCAAGTGTGTCCAACTGAAAAATAGAGATTAGGGAGTAGGTTATACCGAAATATTGTAATGTTGATGAGGAATATTACAGTATTGATAAGGAATATTGTAATTTTGATGATAAACATTAAAACATTGCTTATGAATATTGTAATGTTTGAGAGAAACATTGCAGTATTGATAAGAAATATTGCAATGCTAATGATAAACATTAAAACATTGCTTATGAATATTGTAATGTTTGAAAGAAACGTTGCAATGTTTGCCAGAACGGCTTTTATTTCAGGATGCTGGACAATAAAATTGCGATCGCTATAGCAGTTCTCGGTTAAGTGAGGTACAAGAACCCCACCCCCAACCCCCTCCCCGCAAGCGCTACGGTGTACACACAAGTCTTTAAGAGTTGCCCCATAAGCTTTTGATCCCCCCAACCCCCCTTAAAAAGGGGGGCAAAAACCTCTCAAAGTCCCCCTTTTTAAGGGGGATTTAGGGGGATCTAGGACGATTTTGGTTTTTTAGAAAGATGTGTGTACACCGTAGCCCCGCAAGCGAGGAGGGGGCTATGATGTACCTCATGTGATTAGGAAATGCTATAGCGAGTCTAGATAAGTTAGCGATCGCACCACAGATAACTCTACATCACATCTTGCAACTGGCAGCTAGCCCAGTGGACGAGGCATTCCAATGCCATATCCCTGTGCGAAATCAATTCCTAGTGCTGTAATTCGCTCTAAAATCGCGTCATTTTCCACAAACTCAGCAATTGTCTTAATACCCATCACACTGCTAATGTGCGTCATTGCTGTCACGATCGCATAATCCACAGGATTCTCGACAATATTACAAATAAAGCTCCCGTCAATTTTGAGGTAATCCACAGGCAGAGACTTGAGATAAGCAAAGGACGACATCCCCACCCCAAAATCGTCCAATGCAAAGCGACAGCCCATCCGTTGAAGTGACTGAATGAACTGCTTGGCTTTGCCCAAGTTGGCGATCGCTACAGTCTCAGTAATCTCAAAGCAAATGCATTGGGGTGAGATGGAGTATAAGCTAAACTGCTCATACAGAAAGTTAATGAACTGATCATCGTTGATGCTAGAGCCAGAAAGATTAATTGCATAGATGCTTTGTTTATTGCCAACTACCCTTTTCCAATTCCTGAACAGAGTCCGAATCACCCACCGATCAATCAGGTACATCAAGTCATAGCGTTCTGCTGCTGGAATAAACACCATCGGCAGCACTAAATTTCCCTGCTTATCCCGGAGCCGCAGCAACACTTCATAATAGTCGCCGTTTTGAGCCGTTGGGGTGATAGCGGCAATGGGTTGAACATAGAGACAAAACCAATCACTTTCCAAAGCTTGAGAAATGCGGCTGGCCCACTGCATTTCCCCACGCTGTTGCAGTTGCTCCTGGTCGTCAGTTTGAGCAACATACACGCGATTGCGCCCTCGGTTCTTGGCGGTATAGCAAGCTGCATCAGCCCTGCCGATAATCTCTGCAAGGCTCTCGCTATTTGTGTCAATACCCACCAAGCCGATACTTGCTCCAATTGAGAATGCCTGCTCTTGCCAAACAAACCGGAACTCTTGAACACACGAAAGCAGATCATTGGCAACTCGTAAAGCTTGCTCCGGTATACACTGACTGAGCAATACGCCAAATTCATCGCCCCCTAAGCGTGCGAGTGTGTCAGTTTTCCGAATCTTCTCCTGCAATAGGACAGTAATTTGACGTAGTAATTCGTCTCCAGCCAGATGACCACAGGTATCATTTACAATTTTGAAGTGATCAAGATCCAAATAGCACAATGCATGAACCTGCGAATCTAATTTAGCAAGGCACAATGCTTGTTCAATCTGCTGCTCAAACTCCTGGCGATTCACCAATCCGGTTAAAGCATCATGACTTGCTTGCCAAGATAGCTGACGCGAAAGCAAGCGGTTCTGAGTCACGTCACGAAACACCATAACCGCGCCAATAACTTTTCTCTCACGATTGCGAATGGGCGAGGCTGAATCTTGAATTGCAATTTCTTGATTATTCTGATTAATTAAAACGGTATGGTTTGCTAAACTCACAGTTTGATTTTCTTTTAACGCTTGCTCAATTGGGTTCTGAACTTTTTCCCTTGTCATTTCATTCACCATTTCAAAGACTTCTTCTAACAGCAACCCTTTTGCGGATGTTTCACTACATCCAAGCAGAAATTTTGCAACAGGATTGAGGTATTCAATCCTGCCAAATGCATCTGTGGTAATAACTGCATCTCCTATCGATTGCAATGTCAACTGAGCTAATTCTTTTTCTTGAAAAAGTGTTTCTTCAATTTGCTTGAATTCTGTGATATCGTATCCCACCGATTGAAATTCCAGAAAGCATCCTTGCTCATCAAATATCATTCGGTTATGCCACTTAGTCCAATGCACCTTACCTTCCAGAAGCAGGCGCTTCTCAATGATGACAACAGGATTATCAGCACTAATTAAAGCTACGAATTCAGTAACTCGCTCCCGATCTGCCTCCAAGATCATGGGTTGATCGCAGCTGACAAGCAGTTCCTCTAGCGATCGCCCAAAATAAAGCGCAAAAGCTTGGTTGAAAAACGTGAGTGTGCCGTCTGGTAAATATCGAGCAATCATTTCAGTCTGATCTTCGACAATGGCACGGTAGCGAATCTCGCTTTGTTTGATTGTGATTTCTGCTTGCTTGACTAAGCGAAGCTCATCATAGACATCGCTGATTTCCCGCTCCAGTTTTTGGTTAGTTGCCGACAATTGTGCAGAACTGGGGAGAGTAAGTGCCTTTGGTATCAACTTTCTCAATACAAAATCTGTGTACAGTGCTCCTAAAGCCGTGATGGCTTTGATCCAAGCACTTAGCCAATGTTTATAAGCCAATACCTTTGCCAAAAAAAAAGTATGAAGAGAGAGGACTGAACCCAATACTGCTCGGTTAAGGGAAAAAGGGAAAGGAGAAAGGGGCAAGAAAAAACTTTTACCCCAAACCCAGTAACCTTTTCCCAAAACCCGATTCCGAATTAAAAATGCTTAACCGAGAAGTATTGGGGCTGAACCGGCTGAACCTGACTATGCCGCTTGAACAGTCTCCTGCGTAGATTAGAAATTTTGGCGTTGCATATTTGCGGGATGATTTTGTTAGTTTTGTGGGATGGGCATCTTGCCCGTCCCTTTTATTTTAGGGCGGGCGAGACGCCCACCCTACAAGAATCATCCCTTGATTCAGCAACGCCGAAATTTTTTCTATCTTTCCATTTCGAGAACTTCAGACTAAATTAACATTCCGGATAAGTCTCTAGCAGGTCTTTAAATAGTACTAAAGCTTGCAGATACAGCGGCTCGGCTTCGTCGTGGCGTCCTAGAAAATCATAAAGTGACGCTAGGTTGTTCAAACTAGTGGCGATAGAAGGATGTTTTTCTCCCAGCAGCCATTTTTTTTGTTTTAAAGCTTCCACTAAAAACTCTTCAGCTTGGTCATAATAAAGTGCTGCTAGATTGTCCAAGCTGGTGACGACAGAAAGATGTTTTACGTCCAGCAGCCGTTTTGTCTGTCCTAAAGTTTCCACTAATAACTTTTTGGCTTGGTCATGGCGTCCTTGATAATAGTAGAGTTCTGCTAAATTGTTGAGGCTAGTGGCAACAGGAGGATGTTTTTCTTCCAGCAGCCGTTTTCTTTGTCCTAAAGCTTGCACAAAAAGCACTCCGCGGTTAGGCTTAGTCATAGCTTCCTTGATAATATTAGAATCCTGCTAACTCCTTTAGGCTGGTGGTAGCAGAGGAATGTTCTTCTTCCAAACGGTTTTGCACCGTTGATCAACGGTGCTTATACCAAACTGCTGCAATTAGCGCTCAATCTGAATTTATATAGCATACAGATATCTGCTTACTCTTTAGTCTTACAAAGGTTTGAGATGTATAAAAAGTTCGATTTAATTACAAATATTTAAAAACTTTACAATTTTTCCCTCTCTTAGCGAGTATTTACATAGAGCAAACCTAGATAAGACACAATACTTTTCGGGTTTTGGGGAAAAGGGGAATGGGAAAAGAAAAAACCTTTAACCCAAACTCAACCTACAATTTTTTTGCTAAAATCCCGCCGTCTACACGGCGCTTACAATTAATTGTTCCTTCTGCCTTCTGCCTTCTTCAACGCCAATTCGCCGCAACATAGCTTCACGCTCTTGTAGTACAATTTCTGTTGCCTGTTTGCGTTTACAAAGTGCAGCTTGCTGTTCGCTGATTTCCCGCTCCAGTTCTCGATTGGCTACTTCCAGTCGCCCTGGTTCTAAGTTGACTATGCACGAAAATTGTTGAGAGAGTTGACCTGGGGAACATCCTGGAGTGAAGATAAAAGGGTTAGATATCTTGTCACAGTACTAAGCACATCTGAGATCGGCTTATTTTCTTTCATTTCCCTACTTTTGGGGTAAATATAGGGGGTAAGGGCGATAGATATTAACGCGGCAAAAAACTAAAGAAAGTACGCACGGATTGCTAATACGTGCCTGGACGCAGAGGGTTAAATGCACCGTCGCACCCCGATGAAGCGTCAAGAAATAGCTGATTAAATCAAATTTAAAGCGATTTAATCATATATTTTGTAGCAGATACTTGTGGAAAAGAAAATGCTAGGTGTAAATGTTGTTATGAAAGTTGGCGATCGCGTCCGCGTTAAAGATTCGGTAGTAGTGTATCATCATCCTGAACATCGGAATCAGGCTTTTGACATCAAAGGTACAGAAGGCGAAGTAATAGGTATTGCCACCCAATGGCAAGGCAGACCCGTAAGCGCTAATTTCCCAGTTGTAGTCCAGTTTAGTAAAAAGTTTAAAGCCCATTTACGTGAAAATGAGTTAGAAGTCATCTAAATGACTCATCGGCGGCGAAACCACTGAAAAATATTCAGTTCGCCGCGCATTCTTTTAAGCTCTTGGCGGTTCTCTTCTGCTGTTGTATAATACCATTCACAATAACTCTGAAACTCTGACCGTGACCGAACTTCGTGGTAGAAATGATGGGTTGTTTGATAAGTGGCAAAAGCTTCCTCAACTTGGGGTTGAGGGGATGGCATAATATAAGGTAAATTTTTAGACATAAAGTTAATTTAGTTTGTCATTGGTCATTGGTCATTTGTCATTGGTCATTAAGAGTTTGAAATTCAGGCAATTAACGCACTTTATAATTAATAACTCATAACTCATAACTCATAACTTTCTAACAACTCATAATTTTATTACAGCCAACCGCGTAGGCGATAAACTAAAGAACCAATGTACTCTTTTAAAGCGGTGGTAAATTGGTGCAGGTTGTCGGTATCAGGTAATAAATTCAGTATAGCGGCTTTGGGAGTGCCACCAAGTTCTTGCAGTTCACCCTCACTAACCAGAAAGTCAGTGGGTGCAGGAATAGCATTGATTCCTTGACGCTGGAAAATCTGAAGCGATCGCGGCATGTGCATTGCAGAAGTAACTAATAATACCTGACTGATGCCACGAGACTCCAAAATTTTGCGGACATTCACTGCATTTTGATAAGTATTGAGTGAGTCGGGTTCCTGAACAATTGCCTCAGATGGAATGCCAATAGATGTGAGTATTGTTGCCATATCTGCCGATTCTGATGAACCGCTTCCCCGCCAATCAATGCGGCCTCCGCTCAGAATGATTATAGGCGCTTTTTTTTGGCGATACAGTTGTGCAGCATAAATGACGCGATCGCCAGATTCACTCAAATCGACAGTAGGTCTTGGAGGAAAAGCTGATTTAGTTGCGCCACCCAAAACCACAATTGCTTCTGCATTGGGTATTTGACTTGGAATATTTTGCCATTCTAGCGATCGCACTAATGATTTAGCGATCCAAGCATTACTGCAAAATAGCAATAAACTTAGGGCAAAAGCAATTGCGATCGCCGCAGTCCGGGGTCGTTTCCACAAAGTAACTAATGCTACTACCAAACTTACGCAAGCAAGTCCTAGTGGATAAAAAAATAGTGGCAATAATTTGGAGAGATATAAAAACATATTGGGGATTGGGGATTGGGTACTGGGGATTGGGTACTGGGCAATACTGCTCGGTTAACCATTTTTAACTCGGCATTGGGTTTGGGGAAAAGGTTAAAGGGTAAAGGTTAAAGGTTTTTTCTTTCCCCTTTCCCCCGCCCCTTATCCCCAGAGGGGGCCCCACCTTCCCCTTTTCCCTTTAACCGACAAGTATTGGGGTACTGGTTAGTAGGGTTTGGGGATTAGGAAGAGGGGGGAGATAAGGGAAAGGCCTGTTGAAAATTCCCCCAGTCCCCAATCCCCAATCCCCAATCCCCAATCCCCAATCCCCAGTCCCCAATCCCTACCTTTCCCAAAACCTGAAATTGAAACTACTTCCAGGAGGGCGACGATAACGGCGGCCGGTTCTTCTTATTTGCCGTTTGTTGATCCTCTCGTTTGTTGGTTCAACTTCAACCACTTCTGACTCTTCAACTGGCAACTGAGTTCTAATTTCTTCCTTACTTCCCCACCAAGCAGTAATCCAGCCTCCAGCTAAAGCGCCTATTCCACCTAGCAAGATACTCATGGGTGCGGGATACCCCAAATACACAAAACCAAGCATGAAAAATAACCAGTATTTCAGTCCTGTATCCACACCATCAGAGGAGGCTACAGCTGGTGCTTGGGGGCTATTACTAGTTACATTTGTGATCCAGCTTAAGATGAAACCGCCCAAGATACCTAAGAAGATGCTCAGGGCTGGTGCGGAGCCGGTCATGATTAATATAAATGTTAAAAATGCCCCAAATAACAGTTGAGAAAAGAAGCTGGGAGAAATAGCGAAAAAATCGTTCTTTTTGTCTGCCATAGAGTCAAAAAAACTATTGAGAAATTACTGCTTTCAATTGTGCCTGTTGTGATTGAGTTGTATCCAAAATCTTTACGTAAGGTTTTTCTTCTTCCGTGAAAGATTCAGCTTGTTTGATTTGTGAAGCTAATAAATCGGCGGTAGCGTCAGCGATATCACCAGTGCGATTGTTCAAACGCTCTTTTAAAACTTCAAGGGGTGCTGTGCATTGGATAATCTGAATGGGAAGTTGGTGTTTCGTAGCTTGAGCGATCGCTTCTTGCCGTAACTGCTGTTTATCATACTTAGCATCCAAAATCACCGAAAAACCTTGTTTAGCCAGTATGATTCCCAATTCCAACAGCCGTGTGTAAGTTTTTTCGGTCATCTCTGGTGTATACAAATCATCGCCACCCCGTTCCCACAGAGGAATTCCCCCTAAGTGTTTCCGCACTGCATCTGAACGAAGCTGAATTGCTCCTAGCTCACGAGCTAAATACTTCGCTGTAGTACTTTTACCAGAACCCGACAACCCCGACATCAAAATCAGTTGTCCCAGCTTTGGTTTAGTGTAATCCCAAGCCTGTTTGTAATACTCAGCAGCAGTTTTTGTCGCTTCTTCCTTTACTGTCGCAGGTACACTCGGATCATCTAGCAAAAATGAAGTTACCTTTGCCCGGACATAAGCCTGACGACTTAAATACAAAGGCAATACCTGTAAGCCTTCCCAGTCTCCAGTTTGCTCTATATAGGCATTCAAAAACGCATTACCCAAGTCTTTGCGCTGCCGCGCTTCCAAATCCATCACCGTAAACGCCACATCGTACATTACATCGACAAAGCGAAACGGCTCATTAAACTCAATGCAATCGAACAGCAAGATTTTATCGTGCCACAAGGCAATATTTCTCAGGTGTAAATCCCCGTGACATTCACGAATGTAATCGTTGTGAATTCTGCTAGCAAATAATTCTGGACGTTCTGCAAAAAAGTTATCTGTATATTGCTTTGTTTCTGTAAATTGCGCCTGAGTCTGGGGGCCACCAATATAATTCTCAGTTTGCTGATAATTCTCATCAAAGGCAGCCCGGACATTTGCTACTTCACCAAAAGTGCGAATATAATCATTCGTCTGTGCTTCGGCATGGTATTGAGCCACCACCCGTCCCAACTCTTCTAGGTGTGTCTCATTTAACTTACCCTGTTCAAAAAGTGTACTCAATAGTGACTCTTGAGGAAACTGGCGCATCTTCAGCACGTATTCTAGAGCTTCGGCTGTTCCCCCTAACTGGTATTGCTCCCCTACCAAAGTTATGGGCAAAACTTCTAAATACAGTTCACCAGCACCCCGCTGATTTAACCGCAACTCTTCCTGACAAAAATGCTGCCGCTTATCTAAGGTGGAAAAGTCCAAAAAGCCAAAATTCACAGGTTTTTTCAGCTTATAAGCGTAATCCCCAGTTAACAGCACATAAGAAACGTGAGTTTGAATTAGTTCAATGGGTTCTGTTACCGTATGGGGATAAAATCCAGGCTGCAACATTTGCTGAATTAGGACTGGAAAAGTTGCTTCTGTCATTTCTATTCCTCTGCGGTTCAAATACAAAAAAACCAGGAGTTATCCCCCTGGTGACATCAAAAATTATTACACAGTTTACATAGCTTAAGAAGCTGGTTCAGTTTCAGTTTCAGTACCAGCATCAGCAGCGCTAATTTGTGGTGGCAAAACGCTGACCACAAGTCGCTCTAATTCCGCTAGAGGTGTTACACCTTCAGGAAAGGCTATATCACTAAGACTCAAGCTGTCTCCAATTTGCAGGTTAGAGACATCGATTTCGATTACATCTGGGATATTTTCTGGCGCACAACTCACTTGCAATTCAGAAATTACGGTGTCTAAAACACCACCATCTTGTTTAACACCAATAGCAGTACCTACAAAACGCAGCCGAACTTCTACAGTTGTGTCGCCGTGGCCAGCAACCGCAAAAAAGCTGAGGTGGTAAGGTGTGCCTTTGGCTGGATGGATCTGAAGTTCCCGCAGCAAGGTTTTGCCGCGCCAAGGTGCATCAGCAATATTCAATTCAATCAAGGTGTTGTTAACGGAAGCTCTTTTGAGCAAACGCTCAACAGTTTTGGCTTCAATGGTCAAAGAAATGGATTCTGTACCCTTATGACCATACAAATTGGCAGGTATCAGTCCAGCACGGCGCAAAGCTCTTGGCTTACTGCCTTCTGGACGTTTTTGAGATTCGACTGTAATAGCCATATAAATTGTCCTTTGTCATTTGTCAGTTGTCATTTGTCATTTGTCAGTTGTCATTTGTCATTTGCTAATGACCAATGACTAATGACTAATGACCAATTTACGCACTTAGTAAGGTAGCAGGTGTGCCATCGGGGTGCAATAAAGCGCGTTTAGGCCCGTGGATGGGGTCTTCTACGATTATGGTTTGATCGCGGCTTGCTCCTAGTGAGACGATCGCAATCGGGACTTCCATCAATTCAGCAAGGAATTTTAGATAGTCTAGCGCTTGCTGTGGCAAGTCTTCCAGGGTGCGGCAGTGGGTTGTTGACACCTTCCAGCCTGGTAAGGTTTTGTAAATGGGGCGACATCTCGCAAATTGACGAGAACTGGTGGGGAAGTGTTCGCTGCGTTGACCATCGATGTCATAGGCGACACAAACTTGAATTTCCTCTAATTCATCGAGGACATCTAGTTTGGTGAGCGCCATACAATCCATGCCGTTAATTCGCACGGCATAGCGACCGATAACAGCATCAAACCAGCCACAACGCCGTTTACGTCCGGTAGTTGTGCCAAATTCGGCCCCGCGATCGCACAACAATTCTCCCAACTCTCCATCCAATTCCGTGGGAAATGGCCCTTCTCCCACACGGGTTGTATAGGCTTTCGACACCCCAATTACCCGGTCAATCATTGTCGGCCCTACCCCTGCACCAACGCAAGCCCCCCCCGCCACAGGGTTGGAGGAGGTGACATAAGGATAAGTTCCGTGATCTAGGTCAAGGAGCGTGCCTTGTGCGCCTTCAAACAAAATATTGCGCCGTCGTTGAATCGCATCGGATATCTTTAACGATGTATCAATCACGTAAGGTCGCAAGCGTTCTGCATAACCCAAATACTGTTCAATTACCTCTTGTGCATCTAGAGGCGGCAAGTTGTAAAGCTTTTCTAAAATGACGTTTTTATAATTAATCGTCCACTCTAACTGCTCACGTAGTCCATCAGGGTTCATCAAGTCTAAAACCCGAATGCCTGTACGTTCAGATTTGTCAGCATAAGTCGGCCCAATGCCCCGACCTGTTGTGCCGATCTTATAGCTTCCCCGTCGTTCTTCAGATGCCTGGTCAATCAATCGATGATAAGGCATCGTTACGTGGGCTGTCTCAGATATCAGCAGGTGGTCAGTGGAAATATTTAATTCTTTTAGTTGGTCGAGTTCTGCGATCAAAATCTGTGGATCGATCACTGTTCCACAGCCGATAATGCAATCGGTATTTGGATACAAAATACCAGAGGGAATCAAGTGCAGCTTAAAGGTCTGACCTTTGACTACAATCGTGTGTCCAGCATTGACACCCCCTTGGTAACGCACCACAACATCTGCGGAACGGCTGAGTAAGTCAGTTATTTTACCTTTTCCTTCATCGCCCCATTGGGCACCTATGACAATGACGTTAGCCAAGAGCTTATATTAAGAAGTAAAGTTTCCACAAACTATTATTATTAACATATTGTTTGAATCATGTCAATACTAATTGCCTTGAATGAATAATAAGTTTTGTTTATCAATAATCAGCTCCAAAATCAACCTGCCTCCTACCCAAATATGGGGTCTACTTGTGCAAAATGTTCTGGCAGTAGGAAAATAGATGAAGCGGTATGCCTCCTGCCCTCTGCCTTTCTTCGGTAAAAGTCACAGCAAGTAAGGATAAAACATCATTTATTATGCAACCTTCTGGAACTCTTGCCGATTTAAATATCCTGGTAGTTGAAGATGATGATGATACTCGCTTCTTTATCGCTACTGTCTTGGAAATGGATGGAGCAAAAGTTATAGCAGTGATATCAGCAGCGGCGGCACGCGAAGTATTGTCTGAATTACAACCCGATGTTTTAGTTTGTGATATTGGGTTGCCTGGGGAAGATGGCTACACTTTCATCAACAAAATCCGTGCGCTCAAACCAATGAATGGTGGACGCATCCCAGCTATTGCTTTAACAGCCTATGCCGATAGTGAAGCTCGAATTCGTGCCTTGGAAGCTGGATTTGACACTCATGTATCTAAACCGATTGCTCCAGAAGAACTAGTTGAGATAGTGGCTTGTTTGGTTGCTTCTTGTAATTGGTAATTACTGTAATTAGTGGCTGCGGTAACAGTTGTGAACAATCTGCAAAAATGTCTATGGTGTTCTGTCAACTAACCGCTTTCAAGGTGTCATAAAGTAGTTTGTAGCGCTTAAACCCTTAAATCAGGAGCAGAGATCCTCTAATTACATTTTCAGACTCTAGGCTTGAACGAATATAATTAAACAATAGAGCCTGATTATCTGCTAGTTACAGGCTGTAAAAATAATATCGATATGATGAGTTTTTTGTTGCTCAAAGTAATTCATAATTGCAGGAATATCTCTGCCAAACTTAAGTAATCTACCACTTCTTTCAACTAAGGAAATATGATAACCAATATCTAAAATTAGCTTTAAAAAATCAGATGGTTCTATACCGCCGAATAATTTTAGATTTAAAGGTGCAAATTCTGCAAAGATAATAGGCTTATCTCGCTTAAGAATATTCAGCATACCCCGGATGGCATACGGTTCATGTCCTTCTATATCAATTTTGACTATATCTACTCTATTTTCTATTAAAAAAGTATCAAGTTGAACAGCCTCTATCTTTTTGAAGTATGCATCTGGAGCAGAAATTAGAGATTTTAATAAATCTTCATTTTCGGAAGTAACCCTTGCTCCAGAATTAGATGTATTACCAAGATCAGAAATAATAATAGTTTTATTAGCGTCACTGACAGCAAAATTATATGCTTGGATAATTTCCTCAAATGCGTTATAGATAATACTCGTTTTCAAGAGTTTAAAATTGTTGTTATCAGGTTCAAAACTAAACACTTTACCACGGGGACATTGGCTGGCAGCTAGTAAACTATAATAACCTATATTAGCTCCAATATCTATAACACAAGAGTCTGGCTTGAGATATTTGACAAAAGTTTCTGATATGCTTTGTTCATAGCTACCTTTCATAAATAGTGGGCGGCCAATATATTTGTCTTGAATATTCAAAAGAATATAAAAGTTATAGGGTGTGATTTTCTTAAATACATTACTACAATTGGCAAAAGGCTTGAGCAAAATATCAGGAACATGTCCTAGCATTTCAACCCGTAAGTTCCGCAGTTTTGACTCCCAAGACTTGAACATAGATTTACATAGAAAATTTACCTCAGCATTATATGACTAGACCTAATGAGACAGCAATAAGTTTTAGTACAAAATGAGGAATTTATCAATCTTGAAATTAGGTATGACTTTACAGTTGTTTTTATTACAATTGATAAAATAATAATACCTGCGGAGGGCTGTGCTTATGCACTTCTATCTATTGCAAAAAATTAGTGCGATCGCTTGTATTTTTCTAGCAATTGCGGCAAGTAGTCATAACCGTCAACACCAATAAATTTAATGATGTTCGTTCGGGACTTTACTATTAATTGCTGTACAGCTTCATCTCCTAATTTACTCTGTAAAATTGTTAGTAAACCAGCCGCTTGCCGCCATTCCACCGCCGTAATTTGCTCTAATAAATACATCCCCAGACAGCTATTGTATACAGTTTTTTCATAATTATTCAGGTTGTAGTAACTTTCCGCCAAATACAAAAAGTTCACCCCTTGCAGATATTTATCACTAGAAAACTGTACCGCCTCAGTGCCTTTTTCTAGGTATTCTACAGCAGCTTGGGGTTTTTCTAAGGCGACGTGAGCAATGCCAAGACTGATGTAACAAAGGGCTTGAGTTTGACGAGCAGCCAAGGTGATACCAAATCGTGAATCACTCAATTTTTCTGACAATTCCAAACCTCGGCGCAAGTATTCTATTGCTTGTTCATAGACATCTGGTTCTACGCATTCTATCTGCTGTGCTGCAAATACTTCGCTATAGCCTAAAGTTGCCAAGGCGTGAGCTTCTCCCAAGCGCTCGCCTGCTTGACGAGCCAAAATTAATGCTCTCTGGCTGTAGTTAATCGCCTGAGAATAATCTTTTTGAGCAACGCAAACACGGCTACTGTGGTTGAGATTGGCAATTTCACAGGGTTGATCTCCGGCATGGCGGGCAATTTCTAAGGCTTCCTGGTGAAATGATTTCGCCTCTGGATATTTACCTAAAATAAACTGGGAATAGCCCAACAGCGTTAATATCCGCGCTTTTTCTTGAGTACCTTCCACTTCTTTGAGTGGTGTATCCAAATAAGCGATCGCATCTTGCAGCGAATCTCTACCGAAAAAGGCAAACGCCCCACCGTAAAGGGGAAAGTATTCTCGATGGGCAAAAGTTCTGAGAATTTGTAAGACGATCTGAAAACAGGCTTTCGCTAATTCTTCGCCTTTGCTGCGGAAACCATTAGATAACTCGCACCAAACTACAGCGAAACTGAGAAAAGTGGCAATGGACGCAGATGTACTCCATTTGGAATCATAAGGTTGTCTTTCAAACCAAGTCACCAAACCTTGCTGCATTCTTTGCAGAATTACTGTCAATTCCACCCAATCTTTCAGATTTATATCTGACTGGTGAACAACTATCTCTGTTACAGAACCGCCATCTGCCAATGTAGAAAATAATAGTTTTGGCAAGGGACTGCTGACTTTTAGTGCCCATGAAGCCCAAGGATCTTGTTTTGCTCTGGACTCTTTCAATCCTAATGGAGTTGCTTTTGGCTCGTAAATCCAACTGACAAGAGAACCTTCCAATTGCTGATAGGATTCTACGCCATTAGCAATGCCGATCGCTAGTTGTTGTATTTCTTGTTTTCGGTGCAGATCGTCGTGAGAAGACGCCGCTTCCTTTAACTCTTGCGCCAGTTGTTGTAATTGACTTTGGCTGAAAACTTGGTTTTGGTTAGGGTCAATAATTTGTAACAAGACTGAAAAGCGTGAAGCTTCTGAGGCTGTGAGAATTTGTTGCACAGCTGCGGTGATTGCGGCTTGATTCTGTTTTTGTTTTTGGACTCGTTCCCATTCTCCTTGAATACTTTGTAATGCCTTTAGGGTACGATTTAAACGAGCTTTCTTTAATTCAGGAGTCTCTTTTTGGAACAAACTCGGAGAATTTATCACCTGATCTAGTTCAGATTGGGTGGAATGCAAGCGATCGCTCAAACAGCGTTCAAAGATTTCACCATTACCACTACTCACATTTTCTACTAATTGGCGATATATATACTCTTTGGAACTGATTTGACCTTTGAGAGCGGTATCAACAATTTCCTCAATTAACTTGTGGTATGAGTCAGATAATAAATTAAATGTTGCGGCTGGCGTAGTTTCTGCTGCTAGATTATTTGTTTCCGAAGTAGAGGAATCGGATTTTTCTTCTTTATTTGGCGTTACTAAAGTTTCCTCAGAAGCAGGGGAATCGGATATTTCTTCTTTAGTTGGTGTTGCTAAAGTTTTCCGAGAATTTGTCGGTGATGCATTTGCTTTAGAATTAGATAAGTAATAATCTGCTAAAGAGCCGCAGAGAAACTCTTCACGAAAGCGGTTTATTTTGGCACGTGACTGGATTTTGCGGTAACGACGTTTCTGATACCATAAACCAGAAATGAGTAAGCCTGCGATCGCTCCGATGCCAACTCCTACCATCGCAACCTTGGCATCTTCTAAAGCTGGATTTTGTTGTCCAGGTTCAACAGTCGGATTGGAAGATGCACTTTCAGCAATAGCATAGTCACTCCCTGAACTTAGCTGCACGCTAGTTGCGATCGCCGCAACCGATAGTATAAATCTAAATATTAACTTTGATTTCCACATAATTTGATAGTTTAAAAATATGTTAACGATTTCTGAGTTGCTTCTAATTTAATGGAGACATCAGATAAAGCAGAGTTTTTCGGAGACTAAGCGCCTCCCCAAGGAGTGAATAGTCAAGGAACAAGCTAACTAGATCCCTCTTTTCCCAAGGAAGTTCCTCTCCACTCACTATAGAAAATAAACTTTGTCAACAGCAATTTACAGAAGATGTTCTTATTTTTTAACATTATTTCTGCGTCTAGGAATCTTGACAAAGCCATATATTAGTACCATTTCTCCAAGTATCTGTATCAGGTATTTCTTCAGGAGGCGGGAGGCAGAGGGCAGAAGGAATCCCCATAAATAAATTTAGGGGATTTAATAAGAACGCTGTATTTCTTGCGCTGTGCGTCTCGAAATAGATATTTTTTTGTTTTTCATAAATAAATTTACTTGCTCTAAACCCGCTTGACAGAGGGCAAAAATATATTTTCTTCCTCCTACCCTCTGCCTCTCCTGATAAAATTTCAACTTTAATAGACTTGTACAGAGTTTCTAGCTACCTTACTCTTTAATTTCTCTGTGTGCAGTTCTATTTATAGAATAGGTACTTCCCCGAAAGCTCAATTTATGGGTTACAGGAGTTATGGTGACTCCATCTGATTTGGCATTAGGATCAGCACAAACAAAATAGGTACATCCTCGAAAGCTCAGTTTATGGGTTACTGGTGCTATGGTGACTCCATCTGATTTGGCATTGGGGTCAGCACGATAGCAAGCCCCACGGTAGATTAAGTTATAATCTGGTTCCGATTTGGGAACAGGCTGTTGTGAATATTGTGTTTCCCTGCTGACTATTTTGCTTGTATAGTATTCGTAGCTTGTACTGATAAGAATAAGAATTAATAGTAGAAGTAAAATCTGCCAAGGAGCTAACATTAAACCCAAAATCAGACTGATAGCTGCAAATACAGCTACTAAATGTGAGATTTCATTATTATTTCTTTTTAATAAAAAATAGCCAATGATGAAAAAAGCACACGGTATAATCAAAAGGTACAAAGCCATATTTACTACATTCGTAACTAAAAGCAAAGGATTTATAAAGCAGATTGAACTTATTTGAAAAGCTGTTGTTTATTTTACCTCCAATCAGCTTTAGTAGTTACCGTGCTACTTGAGTAAAAGTGTTACGTCAAGTTATCTGTATTAGCTGCGATCGCAAAGAACAATTAACAGTTAAGGCTATCTCAAACCTTTGTTAGCAAACCTTTGGAGTGAGGTTAAAGGATTCTGTAGAGTGAGGGGTTTTGTCTCTATTCATTCAGAGAGGTGACAATCTCACACATGAGGCGTGGTACAGGTGGATGCTCAGTGTAAAGCCTTTGCTGAACTTGATGAAGATATTACCTCATAGCGATGTCATGCAGCGATCGCATTCCTGAACGCAGAAATTTACTGATAAATAAAAATTAAAAGCGAACAAATATCACAATACAAAATTATTACTTTGGGGATCTAATAGGCAGAATAACCCACTAGAGCCTTAACCGATGTGCTTCTTGCAACGAAGTAAAAAAAGCATCATAAAAGCCTCGCAATCTCGCGTATTAAAAAAAAGCAGATGCATGTTACTGTTTTAATCTCATTGTCTTCCCTTAGCGTCTTTCCCTATGCATCTGCACTATTTACACCCCCAACACCTTGAAGAATTAGTCAAGAGTAGTGGTATAGACTTACACTTAGTGCATCTCAATTTTAGGTCGCTCCAAGGTGTAACAGCTTATGAGTACCTGTTGATTTCTGAGCTACTCCCCCGCACCAATACCGGAATGGTGAAAGCCGGATGGTTGCAGCGTTACGCTCACGTTACCGAAGGTGGTTGGTGGTGTTCGGGACTAGACCCTTTGAATAATTGGCAAATGATGGAATGGGGATGCTTTAAGCCAAACCAACCCCGACAAAATCACAATGGCAAATCCATCAAGTACGAGCATCCCCCCAGCACGCCAACGCGAGTATTTTGTTTGCGGGTAACGTTGCAAGTGTGGCAGCAAGTCGCTGGGCGTTACAATCTGGTCATGCCCGACAATATCACCATTACTGCTGATGGTGAAGCTAGAGGCTTTTGGCAATGGGTGATGCAACAGAATATTCCCCTTATCATCTGCGAGGGTGTAAAGAAAGCAGCCACCTTGTTGACGCAAGGGTATGTAGCTATTGCCATTCCCGGAATTACCAGTGGTTATCGGGTTGTGAAAGATGAATTTGGCAAAGTTACCCGTCGTCAGCTAATTCCTGATTTAGCAGCATTTACGCTTACAAAGCGCAGCTTTTACATTTGCTTTGATTTTGAAACTCAACCCAAGACAATTGCTGCTGTAAATAATGCCATTTCTCAACTTGGTTGTTTATTCCAGCAAAAAAATTGTCCTGTGAAAGTCATCGAACTTCCAGGAATAGAAAAAGGGGTTGATGAGTTTATTATTGCTAAAGGTGCAAGTAGTTTCGATAAAGTTTATCGTCAAAGTGTTGATTTAGAAATTTATCTTGCTCAAAGCAAACCCCACACCGAGTTAAGCATTCCTGCGGCACTTACTTTCAGCCGTCCTTATATAGGTGAAATACCTTTCCCCACCTCTGGATTAGTAGGAGTAAAATCAGCGAAAGGAACGGGTAAAACTACAGCATTGCAAGGTGTTGTTCAGCAAGCAAAAAGTAGAAATCAACCCGTTTTATTAATTACTCACCGAATTTTATTAGGGCGATTCTTATGTGAAAAAATTGGTATTCAATGGGGAACACATAAAGAAGATGGCGAGAAAAGGATTAATAAAACACTTACTCCTGCTCCTCCCATCCTCCGCTCTCTCTTTCCTCAGCAATCTCTTGGCTTGTGCGTTGATTCGATTTGGAAACTTAACCCGGAAAATTGGCGCGGGGCAATAGTAATTTTAGATGAAGTAGAGCAATCTTTATGGCATCTGTTAAATAGTAATACTTGTAAGCACAAGCGGGTAAAAATATTAAAGTTATTCCAGCAACTTATTGCAACAGTTTTAACTAGCGGGGGGTTAGTAATTGCCCAAGATGCTGATTTATCAGATGTTTCACTTGAATATTTGCAGGGATTGGCAGGAATTAAATTAACACCTTGGGTAGTTCTCAACCAGTGGAAACCTCAGCAAGGTTGGGATGTAACTTTTTATGATTCACCAAACCCAACACCGCTAATTCATCAACTAGAATTGGATTTACTTGCGGGACGTAAATGTTACGTTACTACCGATAGTCGGGCTGGACGTTATAGTTGTGAAACAATTGAACGTTATCTGAAAGAACGGCTACAAAAATTACGGCGACAATTTCCTAAAACTCTGGTAGTTAGTAGTCACACTACAAACACACCTGGTCACGCAGCAGTTGATTTTATTGCAGCGATTAATCAAAAAATATCTGAATATGACGGCGTTTTTGTTACCCCTAGCCTGGGTACAGGAATTAGTATTGATGTCCAACATTTTGATCGA
This sequence comes from Nostoc sp. CALU 1950, assembly GCF_051172895.1. Classification (NCBI taxonomy): domain Bacteria; kingdom Bacillati; phylum Cyanobacteriota; class Cyanophyceae; order Nostocales; family Nostocaceae; genus Nostoc; species Nostoc sp. CALU 1950. The sequence continues at coordinate 39,345 of NZ_JBDNJQ010000014.1, forward strand.
GTTTATGGCATTTTTCAAGGGGTAATTCCTGACTCGGAAGCAAGACAAGCACTAGCAAGAGTTCGGGATGATGTACCGCGTGTTGTCTGGTGCGCTAAACGAGGTATTGGTTTAATTGGTAGTGGTAGTACAAATTATCGCTTGCTATCTGATTGGTATCAGGAAAATCAAAAGGAAAACTTAGCTTTGCTGAGTCCTTTACATAAAATAGATGTGGATTTACCCTTAGTTTATGACCCAATTCATTTGCGAACTTGGGCGAAGTTATCTGCAAGGGTAAATGCTTCTATTCGCCTCTATCGGCAATCAATGCAAGATGGTCTAGTTGCTGATGGGCATCAAATTCAGGTGCGGAGTAATGCGGTTCACAATAATATTATTCGAGATTTACGCCTAGCCTTTTTGGCAACTGACGCCGATGATTTAGCTACTCGCAGAAGATTAATTTTAGAAATTGTCAAGGTTCAAAAAGATTGGGCACAAAGTCGTCAAAAGGCTAAAGAAATTAAACGCAAAATTAAAGAGATTAAGCAGCAAAATCAATTATCGGTAGCATCTGCTGTAGCCAATGCTAAAGATATCGATTATGTAGAATATGAGCAGCTATTAGTTAAGCATTCCCTAACGGATGGAGAACGCAATCAAATCAACAAATATGTTCTTAGACAAAGATATGGTGTAGAAATTACTCCTTGGCTGAAGTTACAGGATGAACAAGGATATTATCGTCAGCTTTTAATTCACTATTATTTAACTCATGAGAGCGAATATTTTCACGTTAGAGACGAGCAAGAATGGCATCAGCAATTATCTTGGGGTGAAGGAAAAGTTTTTCTCCCAGATTTAAAAACTTATACGCTCAAAGTTGAGGCGATGAGAGCTTTAGGAATGCTTCAGTTTCTTGAAGAAAAACGCGAATTATGTGAGAATGATTCAGATTTGATATTGTTGAAAAATATTGCTTTTCAGCATAGTAAGCATATTAAAAGAGCGCTTGGTATTAATTTAGTTGGAGAGAAAGAGCAGGTTTCAGCAATAAAAATACTCAGCCGACTATTAAATTTGTTGGGTTTGAAGCTAAAGCGAGTAAATGAGGTTTATCAAATTGATTTAGAAACGTTAGATGATGGCAGGGAGAAAATATTTGCTGTTTGGCATCAACGAGATGAGTTGATGTTGGCTCATGTTAAGAGTGTTGGTTATGAGTTGCCTGATTATTCTTCAGACTGGAAGTTTGAAATTATGCAACCACAGTCTGAAAAGGCTAACCAGATGGTGTCTATGCCGACTCTTCCGTTATCAAAGATATAGCAAAATTGCACAGTGTAGATGATTGGTCTTTCAAGACGCGATGAATCGCGTCTCTACAATTGGGTTTTGCCTAATTGGAATAATTTTCAAAATATATCGTTAACAATCCTGATGCTTTAGGCTAGAGAATGTCAAAAGCCAAAAAAATTATATGAATGCGGAAGATTTTTTTAACCAAGGATTAAACCAAAATTCGCAAGGGGACTATCAAGCCGCGATCGCAGCTTACACCCAAGCAATCAAGCTAAATCCCGATTATGCCGAAGCTTACCATAATCTAGGGCTGATTTTAAGTGGTCAACTCAAAGATTATCGCAGTGCGATCGCTAACTTCAATCGCGCCATCGAAATCAATCCCAATTTTGCCATCGCCTATTACAACCGGGCTAATGCTCGTTACTTTTTAGCCGATTATCAAGAAGCGATCGCAGATCATAACCAAGCTTTACAAGTAGATCCCAATTTAGCGCAATCTTACCACAGCCGTGGGAATGCCTACTTTGCTTTGGAAAACTACGACCGAGCGATCGCAGATTATATCCAAACTATCGAAATGAGTACCCAGTTAGCTGATAACATCAATATTGATATTGCCAACGCTTATCATAATCGCGGCGTAACTCGTTTTGAACGTGGCGACCATCAAGGAGCGATCGCAGATTTTCAGCAAGTTTTACAATGGCATCCCCATTTTGCCGCAGCTTACAGCAATCGCGGCAATATTCACCATATCTTAGGAAATTATCAGGAAGCGATCGCTGACCACAACCAAGCATTACAATTAGATCCTAACTTGGCGGAAGCTTATCATAACCGAGGTAATGCTCACTACGCCTTAGCAGATTATCAAAGTGCGATCGCAGATTACAACCATGCCCTAGAAATCAATCCCAGTTTTGCCGGAGCGTACTATAATCGGGGCTTGGTGCTTGCTCACCTCAAAAACTATCATGAAGCAATCGAAGACTTTAACCAAGCATTAAAGCTGAATCCTGATGATGTGCAAGCTTATTGTGAGCGTGGTCTGGTTCGTAGTAATCTTGAAGATTACGAAGGTGCGATCGCAGATTATGACCAGGCGTTACAAGAAAATCCCACTCTAGCTTTAGTATACGGCTTTCGCGCTAATGCTCGTCGCCGATTGGGAGACTATCAAGGTGCAATTGAAGATAGCAATCGCCTATTACAACTCAATCCTAATTTAGCAGAAGGATATTGCGATCGCGCAGCGGCTCGTCGTTCTGTAGGAGATCATAAAGGCGCAATTAAAGATTATGATCGAGCATTACAGATTAATGATAATTTAGCCGCAGCTTATTATGGCCGGAGTATTGCCCGTGAAGCGCTGCAAGATTTACAGGGTGCAATTGATGATAATACTCAAGCCATAGAACTTGTTCCTGACTTTTCCCAAGCCTATTGCAATCGGGGAAATGCGCGTCGTCTTTTAGGAGATGAACAAGGAGCGATCGCAGATTATAATCAAGCATTAAAAATTAATCCTGATTTAATTGAAGCATATTACAACCGGGGTTCTACCCACTATGCTTTAGAAGCTTATGAAAGTGCGATCGCAGATTACACCCAAGCATTACAATTTAATCCCCAATCTGCTGCATTTTACAGCGATCGGGCTAATGCTCGCTATGCCCTAGAAGATTATCAACGAGCAATAGAAGATTACAGTCGAGCGATCGCGATCGACCCCAGCTTTGCCGAAGACTGGTACAATCGGGGTCGTAGCCGTTCTCTGTTGGGAGATTTAGAAGGAGCGCTTGCAGACTTAAACCAAGCCTTACAGCGTCAGCCTAATTGGGCTTCAGCTTACATCCTTCGGGCAGATGTCTACCGCAATCTGGGAGACTCTCAAGGAGCAATTGCCGATTTCCAGAAATCCGCAGACTTATATTACCAAGAAGGAAATATCCAATATTATCAACAAATTATTGAGCTAATTGAACAGCTTTGAAGAACGGATTGGGGATTGGGTACTGGGAAAACACTTGTTTCATTAATCTCCCTCATATCCTAATACTGTTCGGTTAACACAAGAGACGCGATGAATCGCCGTCTCTACAATAATCAATCTTTTGTAGAGACGGCGATTTATCGCGTCTTCATAACGATTTATCGCGTCTTTATAATGATTTATCGGATCTTTGCGCTCTACAATTTCCATCAAAAAACCTTAACCAAACCGTATTGCCTCATCTCCCCTAGCCCCCAGTCCTTCCATGAAGCGGCGGTCAATCCAATCTTTGTAATGCCACAATAATTTGTGGGGTGGTAAGGTGATGATACCTCGTGTGGCTATGGCTCGTTCATCTCCTGTACCAATTAAACTCAAATATTCTTTTTGTGGTCTATAAGGTTTAAGCGACTTACCTAATAAAATTCGCTGCAAATTCTCAAACAAAGGCTTACCTTGCCTAACAGCAAATACCCCAGCTTTCGGACGCGGATGATTTACCATTGTGGCAATATCACCAGATGCAAATACCTGCGGGTGCGTTTGAGATTGTAATGTATCTTCTACCAGAATAAAGCCTTGCTCATCAGTTCCTAGTCCAGCGGTTTTTAACCATTCGGGTGCTGAGGCTTGTGTTACCCAAAAAATTTTATTGCACTCTACTTTCAACCCAGATTCACATTTAATTTCAAATACTTCTTTAGTTTCCCTATGGGTTATGGGTGCAATTTTACACACAGTTTCCCCAAGATGTAACTTAATACCCCCTTCAGTTAAAATTTGCTGAAGTTGATGCCGGACTGATTGATGGTAATTGGGCATCAGTTCTTGTCCGCGCTGAAATAAATGAATTTCTAGATTTTGAATAGGTTGTTGAGTTTTATCCAAAATCTGATGTAAGTGCGATCGCATCGCTAGCGCTAATTCTACACCGCCAGCGCCTCCACCGACGATCGCAATGCTAATTGGTTCTTGAGGATTTTTATCTACAGCTTCAATTAGTTCATACCAATGCTCTAATAGCTGCGATACTGGTTTAGCTGCGATCGCATATTCTGCTGCACCTGATACAGATATTGTGGCCGGAGTGCTGCCAATATCAACAGACAGCACATCAAAATCTACCGCAAGCCCGTTCGCACAAAGAACTTTGTTATTTTCCAAGTCTAGGGCAACTACCGTGTCAATATACAACTGTGCCTGAGCAAAGTTCGCCAGGGGTCGCAAGTCAATATGGCATTCGTCATGGGTGTAAAATCCGGCAATGTGTCCTGGTAACATTCCAGAATAGGCTGTCTCTGATGCTGCGGTAATCAACGTTAAGCGAACTCCGGGTAACGGTTTCATTCCGAACATTTTCATGACAATAGCATGGCTATGACCCCCACCAATTAACACCAGGTCTTTAACTATTGGCTGTATTTTTTGCTGCATTTCGATACTCAGATTTAGTTAATCAAGAATTATGAATAAATTGAAGAAGAATTCACGAGTCAAAATCAATGAGTTGAGGATTTAGACTCGCCACTCATTCAAGACTACTCAATCTCAGATTGAGTGGGGGACTTAGACCGGTTTATTTAGATGCGACTCGAAAATACTCGCTAATGCTGCGCTATCCGCCAGTCATACAGAATTTATAATTTAATTCTAGCTCCTGACTCCTGAATTCTTTCTTGTTAAAATCATCATGACAAGGGTTAATTGTCAATGAAGAATAAAGACTAGTGAGTACAATTGATAACTGAGGTCAGTCAGCATAATGTATGTTCATGTCTACTTACTCAACAGTTATATAGCGGTTCTCAATTGCATGGAATACAAACCTAACCCTCATGACCTTCACTGCTAGCATTGGGGAATAAAACTCAAAGTATTTCTCTTAAAAGGAGAGAGGTTAGACTGTAATGCATCCACACTAAAATCGCTATATTCTCTATTTTGCTTGTTGCATTATCATATTCAAATATTGACCATGTATGAAACAATAGCATGGGCTAATAAATTGTTAAAAATACTGTAACCACTTGAAGATTTTCTCAGTAATTATTAATGCTTTTCACGCCATGAAAGATATTTTATCAAAAAATAACATCCATCTAGCAAAAATATTCCTGTGGATACCTGCTTTCCAGGAAAAAGTCAAAAAAACTCAGTATAAGTCACCAAAACAACGCTTAAGAATAGCAAGTGAACAGCTAGGAAATAGCACAATAGAAACCAGCCTAGCTATAATTAATGATTTAGAGTATATTGCCCATAATCATCCACAGTACCACTGGCTAATCATCGACATTCTTACTACTTTTGTACGAAAGAATGCTCCTTATATGCCCCAAAAGGAAGTAACAAGCAATCTATCAACAAAAGTTCGTGTAGATATTCAAGCAGCCCTGACTGTTATCGCCAGAAGAGATGCAAATCAAGACCCAGAAAATGAGCAACTTGATTTGAGCTTTACGGACATGAGAGGAGCAAACTTAAATGGGGCGAATTTAGAACAAACAAATCTCTATCAAGCTAATCTTGCTGGTGCCAATCTTATAAAAGCTAATCTAGCGGGAGCAATACTTAGTGCAGCTAACCTAGAAGGAGCTAACTTATATCTAGCCAATTTAGAAGGAGCAATCCTCAGTGTAGCCAACCTAAAAAGAGCTAACCTAGAAGGAGCTAACCTGCATTGTGCAAGTTTATATCTAGCTAGATTGCATGGGGCAATTCTCAATGATGCCATACTCGATGGGGCAAACCTTAGAGAAAGCCAATTCTCTCAGTAAAATACTAATATCATGCCCGCTTGATTAATTTTCCCGACTTCCTACTCCTTACTCTCCATTTCCTATGTACAGCGTAATTCATAATTCTTGTACCGCAAGCGTTTCATTGATTTGGAATGGGTGGTTTGTTTCTGCCGTAATATAGAAGTATATTCAATGTTATTCCTTAGTTCAATGAGTATCTTGACACCTATTATAATTTTCTGCTAAATGCTATACTATTTTTCCGCAACATCTAAGTAATAATTCTAGGTTGTAAGGAAAATCTTTACCATGTCTTCTAAAAAGACAGATGCTCTGTTGAATTGGTTAATAACTATAACAGTTATATTTGGCTTCTCATTGACTGTAATTTTCTTCGTATTGTCAAGTATTAAAGAATTGTCAATCCAGGAAAAAATTCAGTATAGAAACCAAGCATTAACAACTACTGCAATAGTTTTTCTCGCATCGGCAGCAATGTTTAATACTTACTATGCAGCAAGGCGTGCCCAAGCGATGCAGAAAAATGCGATCGCAGCTGAGAAAAACCTGGACATTGGCATTCAAAATGCAAAAATCAATCAAGACAGATTGATTGCAGAACGCTTTATGGGGGCAATTTCCCAGCTTGGTCATGAAAAGGTCGAAACCCGGACAGGCGCAATTTATGCACTAGAAAGAGTTGCTCAGGATTTTCCCAAAGAACACTGGACAATCATGGAAATACTCACTGCCTTTGTGCGAGAAAATGCACCTATCAAGCACCTAAAAGGGGAGCAACAAAAACCGGAATATCAAGGGGCAGTGTACTCAAGTCGGCGTAGAGGCGGGTCGCGTCCGACACAGCCGTTAGAGCAAAATCTCCATGAAGAATTGCCAAAAATCCGCACCGATATTCAAGCAGCCCTGACTGTTATCGGCAGGCGTAATTTACTCGAAGACCCAAAAGATCAGAAACTTGATTTACGTAGCACCGATATTAGACTAGCAGACCTGCTAAAAGCTAACCTGCAACAAGCTGACCTCCGTGGGGCTGACTTGAGTGGTGCTGACCTCCGTGGGGCTGACTTGAGCGAAGCAGACCTGAGTGGCGCTAAACTCATTAGGTCTATTCTCTATGAAACCAAATTACTAAAATCTAGCTTATGTGGAGCCAACCTTTGTTGGGCTAACCTCAATCGTACCAACCTCTCTGGAGCAAACCTGCGTTCAGCTAACCTCTCTGGAGCAAGTCTGCGTGCAGCAAATTTACAGGGAGCAAACCTTTATAAAGCTAACTTACAACAAGCAACCTTAAAAGTCGCCAATCTCTCTGGAGCAAAGCTGTTTCTAGCTAATTTGCAAGGAGCAAAATTGGGGAAAGCCAACCTGCAAATGACGGGTTTGATTGGAGCCAACCTTTCAGGGGCTAACTTGAATGGAGCCAACCTTTCAGGGGCTAACTTGAATGCAGCCAAACTCCACCAAACAGAAGTTTATTTTGCCAACCTCTCAGAAGCAAGCTTAACGGAAGCTGACCTACATCAAGCCAACCTCATCGGAGCAAACTTATATAGGGCAACCTTTTATCAAGCTAACTTGACTCAAGCTAACTTGATGGGAGCTAACTTTTCAGAAGCTAACCTCAGTGATGTCAAACTGGAAGGGACAATTTTGACAGGGGCTAAAAACTTAGAGTTACAGCAGATTAGAAAAGCACTTGGCGATCGCACTACTCGTCTACCTGATTATATCGAAGCACCGACACATTGGCGGCAGTCTGGTTAAGTTATCACAGCATCATTCGTTATTTGGGCGCATTCTACCAGTTTCACTTAGTGCTATAGTTTTTACCAAAAGTCTCCGTAAATATTTGGGAGATGAGGAAGAAACATAATTTATGTCTGATAACAAAACAGACACACCCAGAAATTCGTTTATAGTTCTAATTTTATTTATTGGATTATTTATTATTTCATCCTTTCTAGTCGCTTACTTTGTCTGGGATATATCCTCGTCAGATGAACGACTAAAAAATGAAACTGAAGCGCTAAAAACTACTGCGACAATTTTCGGTGGAATTGCAGTGTTTATCAATGCTTACTATGCAGCCAAGCGTTGGGAAGCTATGGATAAAAGTGCCGAAGCTGCAAATAAGACTGCTAAGGCTGCGCTCCAAAATGCCCAAGCTGCACAAGACAAGCAAATCACAGAACGCTTTGCGAAGGCGATTGAACAGCTTGGAAATGAAAAGATTGAAACGCGATTGGGGGCAATTTATACTTTAGAACGAATCGCCAAAGATTCTAAAGATGATCACTGGACAATCATGGAAGTCCTCACGGCTTTTGTGCGAGTGAATGCGCCTTTAAAGCCGCAAGAAGAAGTTAAGAAGGGGGAAGTACTAAAACTTCGTACAGCAATTCGAGTAGTTATTACAGTAATTGAACGACGCCATCGTGAGAATGACCCAGAAGATTCAATGATTGATTTAAGTGAGACTGACTTAAGTGAAGTGAATCTTAATAAAGTCAACCTACAAGGAGCAAAGTTCACAGGAGCCAATCTACAACAGGCAAAATTCAAGGAAGCCAACCTGCAAGGGGCAAATCTCTCTGATGCTAACCTGTATCAGGCATACTTCCCTGATGCCAATCTACAAGATGCAGACCTCACAGCAGCCAACTTGGAACGATCACAGTTATGGAGAGCCAACTTGCAACAAGCAGACCTCAAGGTAGCTAACTTAGAAGGTGCATATCTCTGTGGGGCCAACTTGCAAGGGGCAAACTTCTGGGGAGCCAACTTACAAAGCTCAAGCTTCAGTGATGCTAATCTGCAATCCGCAAATTTTGAGACTGCTGATCTTAAAGGCGCATACCTTAAGGAAGCCAAAAACCTAGAACAACACCAGATTGAATCGGCAAAAGGCGATCGCACAACAATCTTACCGGAAAATCTTCAACCACCCGAACATTGGGAAGCTTAAGTTTGACCTTCTGAGGCTCAACGTTGACCTTCTGAGCCTCGACGTTGACCTTCTGAGCCTCGACGTTGACCTTTTGAGCCTCGACGTTGACCTTCTGAGGCTCAACTTTGACCTTCTGAGGCTCAACTTTGACCTTCTGAGGCTCGACGTTGACCTTCTGAACCTCAAACGTGAGTCTTTTAAAAGATCAAGTTGCTTAGAGTGACAGCAAAACCAACTTACTTTAGAAATATTCCCTAAGCAAGAGACAAATAATAAGACAGGTGTCCTATTGTCAATGATCCTGTAAAAATAAAAAAGGGAGATGCCTGTAACAAAGCGGTTGGAAATTTTAAATTTAATTCGGGAGCTTCGGCAGCAACTTAACCTCTCTCAGAAACAGTTTGCTGCTAAAGTAGGAGTTTCCGTTCAAAACAGTCAACCGTTGGGAGGATGGGCATACAGTCCCTTCACGTATAGCGCTAAAACTAATAGAAGAAATGTTACGGAAAATGGGTGAACCCGGCAAAAGTTTGCTAAGTCAATATTTCCCAGAAGCAGATTAGGGTTATGAGTCGTAAGGCAAAGGTATCTAAACCCCAAAACCTCTTTGCTGGCGGTAGAGACAAGGGCACATTCATCCGAGAGCAACTGTTCCACTATGGTGTTGCTTTCCTATCCGTTGCCTTAGCACTGTGGGCAACTCTGGTACTCAATCCATATCTCACTCCAACACCTGCGGTGCTGTTTTTCGCTGCGGTGATGGTAAGTGCCTGCTACGGTGGCTTAGGGCCAGGGTTACTTGCAACCGTTTTATCTACTTTGGCAATCAATTACTTCTTTTTTAAGCCACTTTATCCGCAGAAAATTACCAATCTGAATATTGTAATCCCGCTAGTTGTGTTCATGCTAACAGCAGGGTTAATCAGTTGGCTCAACGAATCACGCCGCACAGCCCAACAGCAAGCTGAGGCAAATCTGAAGTTACTACACGAAAGCCAGGTACGGTTTGGTCGCTTAACAGAGTCCAATGAGGAAGCACTGCGGCAACGAGAAACAGAACTTCGCCTAATTACAGATACGCTACCAGTTCTGATTTCCTTTGTAGATTCAGAACAACGCTACCGCTTCAATAACCTAGCTTATGAAGAGTGGTTTGGGCATCCGGCAGCAGAAGTTTATGGGAAGACACTTTGGGAAGTTTTGGGTGAATCCGCTTATAAAGTGCTTCGTCCTTATGTGGAACAAGTACTAGCAGGAGAGCAGGTCACTTTTGAAAGTCAAATTCCTTATAAAGATGGTGGTACACGCTACATTAATGCTATTTACGTTCCCCAGTTTAATCAACAGGGAACTGTTGAAGGGTATGCAGCGTTGATTACTGACATCAGCGATCGCAAACGGGCAGAAGCAGCTTTGCGCGAAAGTGAAGCCCGTTTTCGCCAAATGGCAGATACCGCCCCCGTACTGATATGGATGTCCGGCACTGACACATTCTGTAACTACTTTAATAAACCCTGGCTAGATTTTACCGGGCGAACTCTAGAGCAAGAAATGGGCAATGGATGGACTGAAGGTGTTCATCCCGATGATTTTCGGCGTTGCTTAGACACATACACCAATGCTTTTCATGCCCGACAAAAATTTACAATGGAATATCGCCTTAGACGTTTTGATGGCGAATACCGTTGGGTTTTTGATACTGGTGTACCTCGATTCGCACCAACAGGGGAGTTTCTCGGCTATATCGGCTCCTGTGTTGATATCCACGATCGCAACTTGGCAGAAAAAGCGCTACGTGACAGTGAGGAGCGATATCGAATTTTAACGGAAGTGTCGCCACAGGCTATTTGGATGGGCAATAGCGATGGTGGTATTACCTATTGCAATCAATACTGGTTAGATTTCAGCGGGTTGACAATGCAGCAGACCACTGGTTATGGCTGGATTTATGTCATTCACCCCGATGACCGCGATCGCGTCTTTAAAACTTCGATGGAGGCTGTTGCTAACGCTACAAACTACGAAGTAGAAATTCGCTTTCGTCGAGTTTCTGATGGTAGCTATCGTTGGCATATTGTCCGGGGTTTGCCATTTCGGGATGTAACCGGACAAATTATCAAGTGGGTGGGCATTGCCAGCGATATTCACGATCGCAAAGTTGCCGAAGCCGCCCTGCAACAACTCAACGAAATGCTAGAGCAACGGATTCAAGAGCGCACTGTCCAACTCGAAGCTGCCAACAAGGAACTCGAATCTTTCTCCTATTCAGTCTCTCACGACTTGCGAGCGCCGCTGCGCCACATTGGCGGATTTATCGAATTGCTTCAGAAGCGGCATACCTCAACAAGCTTAGATCAAACGAGTCAGCGCTATTTGAAAATAATTTCAGAAACGGCAAAACAGGCAGGAATATTGATCGATGAATTGCTGACATTTTCTCGGATGGGGCGCACCGAAATGCGCTACATCAACCTGAATATGGAGGAATTGGTACAAGAAGTAAAACGCGATTTGATCGCAGAAACCCCAGGACGGATCATCCATTGGCACATCGAGTCATTGTCAGAAGTGCAGGGCGACCCCTCCATGCTGCGGCTCGTGCTTCGCAACCTGATAGGCAATGCCGTAAAATATACCCAGACTCGAAACCCAGCAGAAATCACTGTTGGAAGTACTGACAATGAAAACGAAGTTGTCTTTTTTGTACAAGATAACGGCGTTGGTTTTAATATGCAATATGTTCACAAGCTATTCGGAGTATTTCAACGCCTGCATAGCGACCCACAATTTGAAGGAACAGGTGTTGGATTGGCAAACGTGCAACGCATTATTCATCGGCATAATGGTCGAGTTTGGGCAGAGGCCGTAGTTGATAGTGGAGCCACCTTTTATTTCTCGCTGCCTAAATTGTCAAAGAAGGAGAGTGAATGAAAGAACTCAAGCGAATTTTGCTAATTGAGGACAGTGCTAACGATGCAGAATTAATACTAGCGGCCTTGTCAGAAAACCATCTCGCCAACGAAGTAGTGGTGGTACGTGATGGAGAGGAAGCACTGGATTATCTTTATCGCCGGGGGTTGTTTCGGTTGCGAATGGAAGGGTATCCTGTTGTTGTGCTGCTCGATTTGAAATTACCTAAAATCGATGGATTAGAAGTATTGGCACAACTCAAATCTGACCCAGTAATGCGAGTTATTCCAGTTGTGGTACTGACCTCTTCTCGTGAGGAGCCAGACCTAGTTCGTTGCTACGAATTAGGGGTCAATGCTTATGTTGTGAAGCCAGTTGATTATCACGATTTTGTCGATTCTATTAAGGGTGTGGGATTGTTTTGGGCAGTGATTAATCAACCTCCCGTTGGTGCTTTACCTCCAGCGCCTCATTCTCAACAGGAGAGAAACTGATGAATTTCCTGCGTTTCCTCCTTTTGGAAGACAGCCTGTTAGATGCAGAGCTTGCCCAAGCGGTATTAACTGAAGGAGGAATTAATTGCGAACTGATCCGAGTCGAAACCGGTGCTGATTTCGTAGCGGCTGTGGAAACAGAGGCTTTCGATTTAATTCTTGCTGATTATGCCCTGCCATCTTTTGATGGAATTTCTGCCTTGGAAATTGCCCGAAATCGCTGTTCAGAGGTTCCTTTTATCTTTGTTTCTGCTGTGCTGGGTGAAGAATTAGCGATCGAAGCTTTAAAAAACGGTGCAACTGATTATGTGTTGAAGCAACGACTAGGGCGGTTAGTTCCCTCGGTACAACGGGCATTGCGGGAAGCTAAAGAGCGGCGTGAGCGCAAGCAAGTAGAGGAGTCTTTACAGAAGAGTGAAGCCAGGTATCGCCGAATTGTTGATACTTCTTATGAGGGAATCTGGATGATTGATTCTCAAACCCAAACAGAGTATGTGAATCAGCGGTTGTCTCAGATGTTGGGTTATGCGGCAGAAGAAATGCTTGGTCGTTCCATATTTGATTTTATGGATCAGGCTGATGATATGGCAGTCGAAGAGAAATTGGAGTGGCTTAAGGGAGAGGGGAGGGATCTTAAAGAAGGTCGATTGCGCTGCAAGGATGGTTCATACATCTGGACACTGATTTCTGCGAGAGCGATTTTGAATGAACAGAGTGAGTTCTTAGGTGCGATCGCTATGCTAACTGATATCACCGATCGCAAACGCACCGAATCAGAACGCGATCGCCTTTTGCAACTTGAGCAAATAGCCAGGGCGGAAGCAGAGGCCGCTAACCGAATAAAAGATGAGTTTCTAGCGGTGCTTTCCCATGAGTTGCGATCGCCCCTGAATCCGATTCTCGGTTGGGCAAAACTGTTGCAAATGCGAAAATTTGATGAGATATCGCTCCAGAAAGGATTGGAAACTATTGAGCGCAATGCCAAATTACAAGCTCAACTAATTGAAGACTTGCTGGATGTTTCTCGCATCCTCCAAGGCAAACTCAACCTCAATATGATCCCAGTCGATCTGGCATCCACCATTGAAGCCGCAATGGAAACGGTGCGTTTGGCAGCAGAGGCTAAAACTATTCAAATTGAGACAATGCTTGATCCAAGTGTGGGGAAAGTTTTAGGTGATTCAGCCCGCTTACAGCAAGTTTTCTGGAATCTTTTATCAAATGCCGTTAAGTTTACTGGGACTGGGGGAAAAGTAAATGTGCGATTGGAGTGCATCGACGCTCAAGCGCAAATTACTGTGAGCGATACAGGGAAGGGGATTCACCCTGACTTTCTACCTCATGTGTTTGACTATTTCTGTCAGGGTGATAGTACAACAACTAGAAAGTTTGGTGGGTTAGGGTTAGGTTTAGCGATCGCTCGTCACTTGATTGAGATGCATGGTGGAACGATTTGGGTTGAAAGTCTTGGCGAGGATCAGGGAGCGAGCTTCACAGTTAGATTCCCACTGCTCAAGGACAGTGCAACAGTTAAGGATGACACGAATACTGATTCCTCAACTGCCGTTTTTACCTCTTCTCCTCTCATGGGAATACAAGTCCTGATTGTGGATGACAATGCAGACACCCGCGACTTTTTCAGCTTTGTCTTGGAACAGTTTGGCGCGATCGTCATCGCAGTAGCATCGGGATATGAAGCATTACAAGCGCTAACACAATCCAAGCCAGATATCTTACTCAGCGATATTGGGATGCCAGAGATGAACGGCTATATGTTGATGGAACAGGTACGGACTCAAGAAGCAGCAGTAGGGAGAAAACAGATTCCGGCGATCGCTCTGACTGCTTACGCAGGTGAAATCAATCAGCAGAAAGCACTAAAAGCCGGGTTTCAACAGCACATTGTTAAACCTGTAGCCCCAGAGGAATTGCTTGTAGCGATTTCCAATTTAGTCAGATGTGCTGAGAAAAGTGAATTAATTGACACTCCCCGCGATAAATCGACGGGGATTCTTGAATCTAAGACATAACTTGCTCTTGCAGGTTTTCACCAACAAGAGTAGAGGTTTCATCTCCCCAAGCGTTGCCTACGTCTAGCGCAGAGGTTCCGATATGCCCTACCGTACCCAATCCTCGACTAAGGATATTTCTAGCTGCATTTTCATCCCTATCCATCACACATCCGCACCTACAAACGTGGGTTCGAGTAGATAGTGTTTTCTTAACAACTTCCCCGCAGCTAGAGCAAACAGCGCTTGTGTATTGCGGATTAACTGCAACCGTGACACGTTTAAATACTTTACTAAAGTACTCAACCCAGACACGAAACTGATACCAAGATGCGTCATTAATAGATTTGGCTAAACAATGATTTTTCACCATATTTTTAATCCTCAAGTCTTCATAGGCTATCAAGTCGTTAGACTGAACTACGCACCGTGCTAATTTCACAACATGGTCTTTACGTTGCCTACTTATTTTGAGGTGGCGTTTACCTAAAATCTGTCTAGCTTTGCCTCTATTCTTTGAACCTTTTACTTTTCTAGAAATTCGACGTTGTGAACGCTTAAGAACCTTTTCGCCAATACGCAAAAACTTAGGGTTCTCGATCATAATGCCGTCAGAATCAGTGTAGTATTCTTTAAGCCCAACGTCTAAACCGATTGTGTTACCAGTTGGTTTTATGTTTTCAGATCGGTCTACATCAATGCAAAACTGAACATACACACCATCCGCACGCTTTACCAATCTCACCCGTTTAATCTGGTTAATTTGGTAGAAGTGCAAATCACGAGTACCTTTGAGTTTTAACTTTCCAATACCTTTTTTGTCAGTGAAAGTTATTGATTTACGATTATCTGCAAGCTTCCATCCTGATGATTTGTACTCAACAGAGCGACAATCTTTTTGGAACTGGGGATACCCCTTTAAACCTGGAATACCTTTCTTGCAGTTTTCATAAAACCGAGAGATAGAAGACCATGCCCTTTCTGCATGTGCCTGTCTAGCCATTGAATTAAGTTCATTAGCAAAGGGAAAATTAGCTGCAAGTACAGCACAATATTTTTGCAAGTCGTTTTTACCTGTGCCTTTAACGTCCATCCATAGCCGAATACAACTATTACGGATGAACTTTGCAGTCCGAATTGCATCATTTATTGCAACTAGTTGCGCTGACTTTCCATAAGCTTTGAACTCAAAAACTAGCATCTCTTTACCTCCTGTCTTATACTATCACGACTGGTATAAGATATTAGAGGTGTTGAAAATCTTTATTAATCTTGACCGCTGAATAAATTCAGCCATTCGCTTATATCCCCCGCATGAATGACGAGGGCTTTACGCTTCACGACTCGTAATCTGCAATTTTAATCAAATACAGTTCAGATAAGACCAAAAAACTTGTAGAGACGGCGATTTATCGCTTCTCGAAAACCCACAATTTTGTACAATTAGCCCTTAACCCAAGCGGATTGAATTTTAATCATTATAGTTTGGCAGTATAGTTCGACTGCAACAGGAAGTTATCTGTAATTACACCTGATAGCATCCTCAATTCTGAATTAGAGCATTCTTATTTAGCAGGCATTTCATCAATGATTATCACGCAGTGCCTTTAAGAATCGGTTAAGCATATCCGTGTTTGTACTCTATCATAACTCTACAGTTGCTCTTAGAATCAACCTAAATTTATTTCCGTAAGGAGTCAAATATGAAGACTTATGACATGTCTTTAATAAAAACAAATGGACTCACGACTTTGCTGGCATTTATCTCAGTTATATTTATTTTATCATTAACTTTAATTTTTTCATTCTTTGAATATATTCAAGGGTTTTCTACTCAAGAAAAAATCGAATATATCACCCAAGCATTAACAACTCTGGCCATAATCATTGGAGGATTGGCATTAATAATTAATGCTTACTATACTTCCAGACTCTCTCTAGATGAAAATCAGAGTCTATTAACCCAACTCCTGGCTGGGACACTAGCTTGGGATAATAATATCGGCACTAGTATCAATTACACACAACCAACTCACCAAGAAATTGTTCCTGAACGCTTTTCTAAAGCAATTGAACAACTGGGAAATGAAAAGATTGAAACGCGATTTGCGGCAATTTATGCTTTAGAAAGAATTGCCAAAGATTCTCCAAAAGATCATTGGACAATTATGGAAATCCTCGCTGCTTTTATCCGCGAGAATGCCCCGATGAAACATGAATATGATGACGAATTACGGCAATCATCAAAACTACCTACAGATATTCAAACAGCCTTAACTGTTATCGGACGACGCGATTCATATAAAGATCCGGTAAATCAAAAACTGGATTTACGCAATACAGACCTCAGTAATGCAGACTTAACAGAAGCTAACCTCTCTAGAGCAATTCTCGTAGGAGCTAATTTGCAATGGGTCAATTTTACACGAGCCAATCTCTCTGAGGCAGACTTATCAGTAACTTATCTTTGTGGGTCAATCCTCTATGAAGCCAACCTGCAAAAAGCAATCCTCCCAGAAGCCAATCTCCAAGGCGTAGTTCTCAGAAAAGCAAACCTCTCTGAGGCAATTCTTTATGATGCCAACTTGGAAGGGGCAATCCTTTGTGATGCTAATCTGACAAGGGCAGTTCTTTGTGATGCCAACTTAGAAGGAGCAATCCTTTGTGATGCCAATTTGGAAGAAGTCAACTTTGAGGGTAGCAATCTCCAAGACGCAAACCTGATTGGTAGTAATTTGCAAAAGGCAAAACTTGCTGGAGCTAATCTAGACAGTGTATTACTTAGTACAGCTAACCTACAAGAAACTGATCTCCAAGAAGCGAACCTCTGTGGAGCCAACTTAAGCGGCTCAGAAAATCTAGAATCACAGCAGATTGAACAGGCAATTGGCGATCGCACAACAATCCTACCAGAAAATCTGAAAATACCTCAACACTGGCGTTAGGGACTTCCAACTAAAAAAATATCCTATCGAATTTAGGGCAGGGAGCAGGGGGGAGGAATAGTCGTATTGAGTCCATTTTGAAAAAAGAATGCCACAAATAGACCATTTGTAGAGACGCGATTCATCGCGTCTTTACCCAAGGATGTTCTGATTTTACTACCGTTTGCATAAATCAATAACTGCAAACCTATTGATTGAGTGAAGGGATTTAATCCTAAAAAAACTACTCACATCAAAGGGAAAAACGGTCATGAAAATGCAAATGTTGTTGAGCCTCGCCTGTTCTATATCTGTATTGGGTTCCATCATCCTGCCAGCGAACGCTCAACCAGTAATGATTCAGCCAACTCAGCCGACTCAAGCAGTCAATCAAGAGATTAACATTCCTCAAGATACAGCGATTATTGTCTCATTTCCAGCATCCGTTACCGTAGATGTTGGACAAAAAAAGGATTATCCTCTCACACTACCTTTAGCTAGCGCTATTAAAGATAATCAAGGTAATGTTGTAGCGCCAGAAAATACCCCTGTAACTATTACCATCAAACCCATTGATGGAGGCGCTAAAATTATAGCGCAGTCATTGGTTGTCAACGGTCGAATTATCTCAATTAAAGCATCAAGTCAGATCATTCCCGGCACTACCATTACCCACATGCGAGCTAATGATAAAGCCGTCGAGAATGGCTCTGTTTGGGGCAGAATTGGTGGAAGCACCTTGGGCTTTTTTAGCCAAGGTGATCCCGAACAGTTTGACCGGGGAGCTATGCTAGGAAGCGCTGTTGGAATAATTTCAGGCTTGCGTTCCGCCGAAAATACCCGTATTGTACAAATTCCTCAGAGCAGTGTTTATGTTTTGTCTCTAGAGGCTCCTATTCAATTGTCTGTTCGTTAGTCCAATCCTTGCCCAACCAAGAGTAACTTTTAATTTATTACTCCTGAAAGCGGGTGCAATATTGTTAAATGAAAACTATGTCTAGTTTCAGTTTTCAGATACCGTTCTTGCAAAGGTTGCCATTGCTGCCATGACTGGTAACGATTTTCAGTTAACAAACTAACAAGAGTGGGCAATGTCTGAAGTTCTGACTTGAATACATCTGCAAGCCACTCAGTTAAAACCGCACTATCTTGCATCGTACCCAAAATTTCTTGGATACTTTTCACTTCTGTAATATAAGCTGCGTAAGACTCACCATATAAGTCACTAAATAACTCCATCTGGTAGCGTACACGTTTAGCTTCTTTTCGCAAACTATGAAGAACTTCGCCTTCTGTTGCCAATTTTTTTTCGATTTTTTCTGGTTCCCAGTTTTTCTGAATTTTCAGTTCTGAGTCCACAATTTCAGTGCCAACTAGCCAACCCGGATGCAATAAGAAGTTACTCACTTCTGGTAAAAGTAAGTCTGGTAGCACTTGCTGAATAGTAACAGATGCAAAAGGTTGATAACTGGGTTTCTCTAACCACTTATCTAATGCATCTTTTAGAGACTTGTAAGATTCATTCTTTAAGGTTTTCTGTACACTTGATAGTACATCTTCACGTTGTTTAGCCAAAGCTGTGAAGGCTATTTGCAGAGATTCCTGTTCTTTACGGGGTAAGTTTGGTTTGTAATTGTTTTCCAAACTTTCTTTGAGCACATCTAAGTCTCGCAGACTACCAAGACGACGAGCTATTTTACCAATATTTCTATCGCTGACTGGTTTCGACACATCCACCGCTAGTCCAAACCGAGTTACCGCTGTCCGTAAGCGGCGCATTCCCACTCGCATTTGGTGCAGCGCTTCTGGATCTTCATCTTTCTTCACTGATTTTTCCCACTTCAAGGTTTTCTTAAAGTGTTTTTGAATCGCTTGGTAGGCGTAGTCCCCTAGAGTTTTTACCGTGGGTTGTGTGGCTAATTTCATAACTGCTCTTAATGACTACCTCATGAGGTTATTGCATAATAACATTAGTTAAATATTTGCATCTACTTGTGATATTTTTTTATGCAATGATTATTGTAAACTTTTCTTATGACTATTGATAGTTGCATACTCTTTTATAAGTATTCAATATCTATCAAAGGTCTAGATAGCAAATCCACCTAGCGATTTATATAAGTGATGATTTCTTAATAATTATTTTGAAGTAATTAAAATTTATATTATACTACTATGATTAAGATTTTTTAAGCGTAAAGACGATTTGAAATGCCAAAATTAAATTTACTAAATCAAGTTTCCTTGACTTTTGTAGATAAATTTAAAGAACATAGAGAAGACTTATCAGCAGTACTGCTTACACATCAGAAGTATTTATGGTTGGGGTCAGATGAAACTTCAACTATTGAACGCCTCTCTTTGGTTGATACTGATAAATTTACAGATCACCAACAATTTAGAGTAGCAGAATTTATCAATTTACCTGCACCAGAAGAGGAAGAAATTGATATAGAAGGACTGGCTTACACTGATAATTACTTATGGTTTGTTGGTTCTCACAGCTACAAACGTAAAAAACCCAAACCTGATAAAGATGATGCCAAAAACTTTAAAAGGCTAGCAAAAATTGAATCAGAACCCAACCGTTACGTCTTAGGACGGATTCCTTTGATAGATGGTAAGTTATTCTCATCTTGCCCACATCCCCAAAAGCCAGATGTGCAATTGAATGCCGCTAAACTAGAGGTGACGAATGAAGGTAATTTGCTAATGACAGCTTTAGTAGATGACCCACATTTAGGCTCGTTCATTAAGGCAGCAATTCCCGGAAAAGATAATGGCTTTGATATTGAAGGAATAGGCATTTATCAAAACCGCGTTTTTTTGGGTTTACGCGGCCCTGTATTGCGGGGTTGGGCTGTGGTATTGGAAATAGAGTTAGAAGACTCTACTGCTGGACTGATGAAACTGAGCCAAATTGGGGAAGTGAAGGAGTTATATAAAAAGCATTTTATCTGGTTGAATGGTTTGGGAATTCGGGATTTGTATGTAAATGGAAAAGATTTGTTGATTTTAGCTGGGCCAACGATGGATTTAGATGGCCCCGTGCAAGTTTATTGTTGGGTAAATGGTGTGAATTCGAGAGAAAATGCCTTCATAAATCCAGATTTTGTTCAAGATATTCCATACGGAAATCGGGAAGACCATGCTGAGGGAATGACGCTGTTTCAAGATGTTGCTGGTATACCTTCACTATTGGTAGTTTATGACTCTCCAGCAAAAACTAGGCTAGTGGGTGATGATGGTGTAATTGCGGATGTGTTCAAGCTGGGCTAGTATCAATTTTGGATTTTGGATTGTTAAAGGTTAGTGGAGATTGCTTGTACGGGACAGCTGGGGATACACTGTTCGCAGACAATACAGCGCGATCGCGTGAATGTCAATTTGTATGTCTCTGGATGGAGGGTAAGGGCTTCGGTAGGACAAACCCCAGTACACAAACCACAGTGGACACAGGTATCCTCGTCGATCGCAATTTCGCCTAAAGTATAAGAAACATTAACATGGCGCGATCGCATCCACTCGATCGCCGCATCTAATTGATCGATATCTCCCGCTAGTTCCACTACCAGTTTGCCAATTTGATTTGGGGCAACTTGGGCGCGGATAATATTGGCGGCGACGTTGAACTCTTTAGCCAGTACATAAGTGACAGGCATTTGCACGGCGCGTTTCGGAAAGGTGAGTGTTACTCGTTTTTTCACAGGTTTAACAGAGAGTTTTTTCTGTTGTAGCGTATTGAGAGTTTTATAAGAGAAGGTTTAACACAGGAAATCCACGATACTTTATTAAAAGGCATTGCTGAATCAAGGGATGATTCTTGTAGGGTGGGCGACACGAGAGCCCTGAAATACAAGGGACGGGCAAGATGCCCATCCCACAAAACTAGTACCGCTAGGCGGAATTAAAAATTGAAAATTGAAAATTGAAAATGAATACAACGTAAGCGTTTCATTGATTTGGAATGGGTGGTTTATTTCCGCCGTGCTGTACTAGCAAAATCATCCCGCAAATATGCAACGCCTGTTTGCCCAGTCTACAAATTGCTTTGTTGCATTGCCCTGCACCTTTGATGCATGCAAAAATTAACACATTTTAGATGTGCGATCGCTCTACACCAAGAGCAAGAGACGCGATAAATCGCCGTTTCTACAAAGGAATTATTGTAGAGGCGGCGATTTATCGCGTCTTTGTGATATAGTCATACTCGCCTCCACGCTCAAGGGCGCGTTTGTAAGCAGGTCGCGCATGAATGCGATCAACAAATTCTTTCAGCTTTGGCCGGTTCTGAACCTCTTCTTTTTGCATGGCGACTACTTCCAGGGGAAAACTCATTTGGATATCGGCGGCGGTGAATTCCTCTCCTGTAAACCACGTACTTTTACGAAGTTCACCTTCTATATAATCAAAGTGAAGTTTGATCTGGGGCGCCACAAATCCTCTAACTACGTTGCTGTCTCCTTCCCCGAAATTGTTTAAGACCAGCTTCATTACCAACGGTGGCATTGCAGAGCCTTCGGCGTAATGCAGCCAATATGTATAGCGCAGATGCTCCGGTGTATCGGATGCGGGAACTAGGCGACCATTGCCGTAGCGATTAACGAGGTATTCGATGATAGCACCAGACTCAGCAATAGTGAGGTCTGCATCTGTGATTACTGGTGACTTACCGAGGGGATGAACTTGGCGCAGCGACTCCGGCGCCATCATCGTCTTTGGATCGCGTTCATAGAATTTAATCTCATATTCAATACCTAATTCTTCAAGCAGCCACAGCACCCGCTGCGATCGCGAGTTGTTAAGATGATGCACAGTTATCATAAAAAGGTTCCTCTTCTGGTGGCTGATTTCTATCCAATCTGAGCTAATACCAATTTAATTAACGATTACAACACATCCTTGGGTAAAAACGCGATGAATCGCGTCTCTACAAATGGTCTATTTGTCGCATTCTTTTTTCAAATTGGTATAATCTCTAGCTATTAGTCATTATTAGACAAACTTTTTCAGATTAACTCCCCTAATTGGCTAGTTTTCTGCTTTTTAATTGGTATAAAAACCACATTTGTTTCATTTATGGCTTTAATCATTGCCGGAGAACGTAGTGGGGTGGGTAAGACAACAGTCACGCTCACCCTTTTAGCATCTTTACGTCGTCGCGATCGCTTGGTGCAATCTTTCAAGGTAGGCCCAGACTACATTGATCCAATGTTTCATCGACACGTAACTGGTCGTCCTTGTCGGAATTTAGACCCAGTACTGACTTCTGAAGCTTACGTTCAGCAATGTTTTGCCCGTCATAGCCAGTTAAGTGAATATGCCCTAGTAGAAGGAGTTATGGGGTTATTTGATGGAATTGGGCATGGGGAATGGGGCATGGGGCATGGGCAAGAAAAGCAAAAAACTGATTTTGCGAGTACGGCACACATTGCGCGGCTTTTAGATTTACCTGTGGTGTTGGTGATTGATTGCAGTCGTTTATCTGGTTCTGTCGCTGCGATCGCTCACGGCTATCGATCTTTTGATCCCCGAATTAAAATAGCTGGGGTAGTATTAAATCGCGTGGGGAGCGATCGCCACCTCTCTCTCCTCAAAGATTCTCTAGAACCCCTACAATTACCCATTCTCGGCGTGCTGCGTCGTCAAGATAACATCACAATTCCTGATCGCCACTTGGGTTTAGTACCCACAGCAGAACTTCCCGAACTCAACGCTTTAATCGATCGCCTCGCCGATTTAGGAGATACTTGCTTCAATTGGCAACACTTATTACCCCTGTTAAAATCAAAACCTCTCTCTCATCCCCCTCATCCCCCTCATCCCCCCTCATCCCCAGTCAGGATTGCTATTGCCCGCGATCGCGCTTTTAATTTCTATTACCAAGACAATCTCGATTTGCTGCAACAGCTTGGTGCAGAACTGGTTTTCTGGAGTCCTTTAGAAGATGCTGGCATACCCAAAGATGTGCAGGGAATGTATTTTGGCGGAGGTTTCCCAGAAGTTTTTGCCCAGCAATTAGCAGAAAATACCAGGGTTCGTGATGCAGTGAAAACGGCAATCTTTAAAGGAATGCCTACAATTGCCGAATGCGGAGGATTGATGTATTTGTGTGAGCAAATTATCGATTTTGAGGGTAAACCTTGGCCAATGGCGGGAGTTTTACCGACATCTGCTGTGATGGGTGGGCGTTTAACTTTAGGGTATCGTCGCGCAGTAGCTTTGCAAGATAATCTGTTAGTTAAAGCAAATACAACTGTTTACGGACATGAGTTTCATCGTTCCCATTTAACCTTAAATCCCACTCAGCCCCTCTTTGAAACTTCTCGCTATGATTGTGAAGAAAATATGGGATGCGAGGGATGGGGTTTACCTGCAAATGTTCATGCTTCTTATGTTCATCTGCATTGGGGAGAAAGTAGAGAAATTCCCCAGCAGTTTCTTCAAGAATGTCTGAAAGTAGCATCTTTAGAAACATGCATTTAAGAGGATGTTTGAAAAGTTCTGTTGTTGGTAGCGAAAAGTTTTAGATCCCCCTAAATCCCTCTTAAAAAGGGGGACTTTAAGAAGTTTTCCCACCTTTTTAAGGGGGGCTAGGGGGGATCAATAGGTGCTGAAAGTCACAGCTAACCACTTTTCAAACATCCTCTAAGAGGATGTTTGAAAAGCCTCCTTCAATCACAGATAAACTTTAAACCTAAGAAGAGAGCCGCAACAGTTCCGGAAACAGAAATTTCTCCTTGAATAATTTTATCTAAAACTGATTCTATAGGAATCAATACAACTTCAATCTCTTCTGTAATATCTAGTTGCTGTTCCCCAACTTTACTCACATTTTCTGCTAAAAATAAATGTATTTGATTGGTATCTTTACTTGGCTTATCGTATAGAGTTACGAGTTTTCTAAATTCTTGAGGAATATAACCAGTTTCTTCTGTCAGTTCTCTAATTGCTGCTACTTCCGCGCTCTCTTTTGTAGGATCAAAATTCCCTGCCGGCAGTTCTAAGAAAAATTCACCTACGGCGTGTCTATATTGCCGGACAAAAATAATTTCTTTATTACTAGTGATAGGTAAAACCATCGCTACGTCAGGCTTAATACTGACAAAATAATCATCTATAATTTTACCATTGGGCAATTCTATTTCATCTCGCCTCACCCGACACCAAGCGTGATCTAAAACCATTTTTGATTTTAAAATCTTCCATTTTTTTAAGTTACTCATAAATTAAGTAATGAATGTAAAAAAGTATAACAGATGTATTCGATAATCTAAACTTTGAACTTACACTGGCTTTTGCAATAACATAATATGCAAAATAAATATGCAAATAAATGTAAATTTATTTACAGTAAACAAAAGATTTCCGTTGACCATTAGTCGAGGTACAACGGCACAAACAACTAATGTATGGGTGAGGATCTCATCGGATGGAATCGAAGGCTGGGGAGAAGCATCACCATTTGGTGTGGGTAATCATCGGCAATCAACTGATGCAATCAAAGAGGCGCTACAGCGAGTTGTGCCTCTGTTGCAAGCATTCAGCCCCTTACAGCGGCAGCAAATTGAGCAAGTTTTAATACAAAACCAAGTTCCTTCTGCTGCAAAAGCTGCCTTGGATATGGCAATGCACGACTGGTTGGGTAAGCGTGTAGGATTACCTTTGTGGCAAATTTGGGGACTCGATCGCAATCAAATAGTCCCGACTTCTGTCACAATTGGGATTAATTCGCCTGAAGGTGCGATCGCAAGAGCGCGAGACTGGTTAAAATTTACCGATATCCGCCTTTTCAAGGTGAAGCTAGGTAGTCCTGATGGCATAAATGCAGATAAAAAAATGCTATTGGCGGTGCGAGAAGAAGCGCCTGAAATAGAATTATTTGTTGATGCCAACGGGGGTTGGAGTTTAGAAGATGCGATCGCAATGTGCAAATGGCTGGCAGATTTAGGTATAAAGTATGTAGAGCAGCCATTGCCACGGGGGCAGGAACCAAGTTTAGCAAAACTCAAAGAACATTCTCCCCTCCCCATCTTTGTCGATGAAAGTTGTTTTACCAGCGCTGATATTCCCGATTTGGCAAATTACGTGGATGGTATTAATATCAAACTGATGAAATCAGGGGGACTAACGGAAGCAATGCGAATGGTACATACAGCACGAGCATATCGGTTGCAAGTAATGTTTGGTTGCTATTCTGACAGTTCGCTAGCTAATACAGCAGCATTACAGCTAGCGCCACTAGCTGATTATTTAGATTTAGATAGTCACCTGAATTTAATTGATGACCCTTTTACGGGTGCATTGCTAAAAGAAGGAAGAGTTTTGCCAAACGATTTACCAGGTTTGGGAGTACAACACAGTGCGTCTACCACTTAATCAACGAGTAGCTATTTTACTTCATGAGGGAACTATTGGGACTCACGGCAAAACAGGGCTAGCGATTTTACGTTACAGTGAATCCCCAATCGTAGCCGTAATTGATCGCGATTGTGCTGGCAAATCCCTACCAGAATTAACAGGTATCAAGCGTGATGTGCCAATTGTGGCATCCGTAGCCGCAGCCCTAGAGTACAAGCCAGAAGTTTTGGTAATTGGCATTGCCCCAGGTGGTGGTGCTGTACCAGATGATTATTGGCTGGAAATTAAAAACGCTTTAGAAGCGGGAATGTCGCTGGTGAATGGTTTACATACACCAATGGCAAGTATCCCAGAATTAAATGCACTGCTCAAACCAGGGCAACTAATTTGGGATGTACGGAAAGAGCCATCTAATATCAGTGTTGCGAGTGGAATGGCACGCACTCTTCCTTGTCGGCGGGTGTTGACAGTGGGAACTGATATGGCCATTGGTAAAATGTCAACTAGCCTAGAGTTACATTGGGCATCAAAACTGCGGGGTTGGCGTTCTAAGTTCCTCGCTACAGGGCAAACTGGGGTGATGTTAGAAGGGGACGGCGTAGCTTTAGATGCCGTGCGGGTAGACTTTGCCGCTGGTGCTGTGGAACAGATAGTCATGCGCTATGGCAAAAACTATGACATCTTGCACATTGAAGGACAAGGTTCACTGTTACATCCTGGTTCAACGGCAACCCTACCCCTGATACGTGGTTCTCAACCAACCCAACTGGTGTTAGGACATCGGGCAGGACAAGTTCATGTACGTAATCATCCCCATGTAATAATTCCACCCTTACCAGAGGTGATTCGGCTTTATGAAACTGTTGCTAGTGCCGGCGGTGCTTTTGGAAGTGTTCCTGTAGTGGGTATAGCACTGAACACAGCCCATCTAGATGAAGCTGCGGCTCAGGAAAGCATCGCTCAAACAATAGCAGAAACGGGGCTACCTTGCACCGATGTAGTCCGCTTTGATGCCAATATTCTTTTGGATGCGGTGATGAAGAATTAGCTATCGTAAAATACTTAACCACTCCTGAAGGAGAACTGCTTCCAACACCGGAAGAAGTGGCACAACAGGAGAAAGGACACTGCGATCGCTTGGCAGCAAAACTGCGAGAATAAAATATAGATCCAGATACTATTTAACTTCCACGCTGTCTTGCTTGTGCCTGTTGCCCCAAATACTATGGATCTTCAGGAAAAACCCATTTTGGCGGTTCCGTCATTTTTTGTCGCAGACGTTCTTGTGCTAACTCCAGCATTTTGTCTAAAGGAGTTTCTTCAATAAATTTTGCGGCTGCTTCTCTAAACTCGATATTGGGACATTTATCCCCTAAAACACACCCGTTAACGCAGGCTTGGGCGCAGTCAATCTTTTGCTCCACAGTAAATCCCTCTCTCTAAAAGTTATGAGGTATGAGTTGTGAGTTATGATTTTCACCCCTAACTCTTCACTCTTAACTCTTTACTATCAGGCATAACCCTCCAGATAAATTTTACCTTGCCAGTTACCCCTCGACCCTACCTAAATACTTACCATTTAGAGAAAGTTATGAGTTATGAGTTATGAGTTATGATTTTTACTCCTAACTCTTAACTCCTAACTCCTCACTTTTATAAAGGGCGCTCATGTCGGAAATCTTTGCTACTACTGGAACTATAGCCGC
This sequence comes from Nostoc sp. CALU 1950, assembly GCF_051172895.1. Classification (NCBI taxonomy): domain Bacteria; kingdom Bacillati; phylum Cyanobacteriota; class Cyanophyceae; order Nostocales; family Nostocaceae; genus Nostoc; species Nostoc sp. CALU 1950. Next base: position 66,738 of record NZ_JBDNJQ010000014.1, read on the forward strand.
GATCGCTACTGCTGTTGTCCCCCAACAGGGTAGTGTTGGGATTGTGCGGGTGTCTGGTTCTCAAGCAATAGCAATCGCCCAAAGTCTGTTTCATGCACCAGGGCGACAAGTTTGGGAAAGTCACCGGATTCTCTACGGTTACATTCGCCATCCCCAAACGCAACAATTGGTGGATGAAGCCTTGTTGTTGATTATGAAAGCACCCCGTTCTTACACCCGTGAAGATGTAGTAGAATTCCATTGCCACGGGGGAATTATGGCAGTGCAACAGGTATTACAACTGTGTTTGGAAAATGGGGCTAGACTAGCGCAACCGGGAGAATTTACTCTCCGCGCCTTTTTGAATGGACGATTGGATTTAACTCAAGCCGAAGGTATTGCCGATTTAGTGGGAGCTAAATCGCCCCAAGCGGCTCAAAGTGCCTTAGCTGGTTTACAAGGAAAATTAGCTCATCCGATTCGGCAGTTACGCGCTAACTGTTTGGATATCTTGGCAGAAATTGAAGCTCGGATTGATTTTGAGGAAGACCTTCCTCCGCTGGATGATAAAGCAATAATATCAGAAATCGATAAAATTGCCGCAGAAATAACTAAGTTATTGGAAACTAAAGATCAAGGTGAATTGCTACGCACTGGTTTAAAAGTGGCAATTGTTGGGCGTCCGAATGTGGGTAAGTCGAGTTTATTGAACGCTTGGAGCCGGAGCGATCGCGCCATTGTGACTGATTTACCCGGTACAACCCGCGATGTGGTGGAATCCCAGTTAGTTGTCGGGGGAATTCCTATACAAGTGCTAGATACTGCGGGGATTCGGGAAACAACAGACCAAGTGGAAAAAATTGGCGTCGAGCGATCGCGTCGTGCCGCCAATGCAGCTGATTTAGTCTTGCTTACCATTGATGCTTCAGCCGGTTGGACAGAAGGCGATCAAGAAATTTATGAAAAGGTACAACACCGTCCGTTGATTATAGTGATTAACAAAATCGATTTAGTCGAAGAAAGTGAGAGAACAACTCTTCAATCTAAAATTCCAGTTGCGCTGAAAGCGCATCAAGGTAGCGACTCAAAATCTAAAATTTTCACAGCCGCCGCCCAAAATCAAGGTATTGATAATTTAGAAACAGCAATTTTAGAAATAGTTCAAACAGGAAAAGTGCAAGCTGCTGATATGGATTTAGCCATTAACCAAAGGCAGGCAGCAGCCTTAACTCAAGCTAAAATGTCTTTGGAACAAGTACAAGCAACGATTGCCCAGCAGTTCCCTCTCGATTTTTGGACAATTGACTTAAGGGGGGCAATTCAAGCTTTAGGAGAAATTACTGGAGAAGAAGTCACTGAATCAGTTTTAGAGAGAATTTTCAGCAGGTTTTGTATTGGGAAATAAAACAGGAGTCAGAATACAGAATACAGAATTTAGAAGACTCTACCCATAAAGGGATAGAGTTTTAAGGTGAAAACATTTTATTTTTTTAGGACTTACGCACTGTAAAACTTAATCATGGAATACAAAACTGAACTGACACTAACTACAGGTACTATTTCACCCCTAGCCTTTCCTGATGTATCCGTCCAAGTTGAGCGCCTTATAAATAGGAGTTATAAGTTATGAATTATAAATTTATAACTCATCACTCATAACTTATAACTCATAGTTTATAACTCATTTTCTGTAGCGATCGCTCTTGGAATATTGCCAACAGTTGCCAGTTGCACTGTAAAAGTAGAACCTTCATATAATTTACTTTTTACAGAAATAGATCCACCACAGCGTAGCAGCAATTGCTGTACGATTGTTAACCCCAACCCAGCACCACCATAATCTTCTGTTGCTGCTGTACGCACACGATAAAAACGGTCAAAGATTTTGGGAATTTCGTTTTCGGCAATACCGATACCTGTGTCGCGGAATTCTAATTGGACATGATCACCTTGAAGACGGGCACGCACCCATACTTCACCCCCATTAGAGGTAAACTTAATGCTGTTGTGCAGCAGATTAATCACAATTTGCCTCAGACCACCACTCACGCACCAAACAGATGGGAGGTCAGTCGGTATGGTGTAGGCTAGCATAATCCCTTTTTCTTGAGCTACAGGTTGGTAAGTACTGACCACTCCAGGCACAATATCTGAGAGCCGCACTGACTCCAAAGCCATTCCTTCCCAATTACGTTCCAGTTGCACCAGTTCCAATAAGCCAGTAATCAGGGAATTTTGATGATCGCACTGGGTATTTAACATCTGTAAATAACGTTGTCGCTGGGGGGGTTTAAGATTAGGGGAATTTAATAATGAAAGTGCTGTCTTCATGTGCGTTAGGGGTATACGCAATTCCTGACATACATTTTTTAGATATTCATCTTTGAGTTGCTCTTTGTTGTGCAGTTCTTGATTTTGCTGCTGAAACTTGGTGGTGCGTACTGTGATTATTTGACGATTAATTTCATCTTGTCGCAAGAGTTGTTTTGCCAATAATTGATTCATCAATCCGGCTTGGGGCACAGCTGGACAAATAAAATTAGCAGGTAAAATTGGGGATGATTCTGGCGCGTAGACGCCTAGCGGCTTGTCGTTAGACATCGCTTGTTGGATACCATCTAATACTTGCTGAATTACTCTCCCCTCAACAGTAGTTATAATCAGCAACGGCTGGTTTTTATTAGTATTTACCTTCCCCGATGTCTGAGTTTTACGTTTTTTAAGTGGTCGATGAGCCAAAATTAAACTGCAAAACTGGGGCGATAACACCATCAGAAAGTTTTCCCGTCGCAGTTGGCTATCTGGTGGTAGGTGAACGAGGACATGATGGGAAGATGAGGAAAATGAGGGAGATGAGGAGGTATTTAATTTTCCTTCTCCCTTATCTCCCCCTGCTCCCTGCTCCCTGCTCCCTGCTCCCTCATCTCCCCCTTTTCCATTTTCGTCAATCTGGCAAGTATAAATGAGACTAGACGCACCTACCGAGGATTGATAACGCGCTAATTCTGATTGCCAAATTTTTTCTGGTGGTAGCTTTACCCATAAAGTGGCTGCAATTTGCTGCTCAATTAGTAAGTCAATTTGTGCTCTCACCAGTGATAGCAGAGTCGCAGGACTGAGGGACAATGGTTTAGGAGGCACTTGCACTCCCATAACCAGTTGATAAACAGACAGATCCTTAGCCAGAGAAACATTCATGAGTCAAGCACAAAAAGGATGAAGCAAGAAATAATTCTGTCTTCGATTTTCACCTTTATGTGTGCATTTTTTACAAAATCCCCACGGAAAGAAATATTAACTATGAAAAACTCCAACTAGAGGGGAGTGGGGAATGGGGAATGGGGAATGGGGAATGGGGAATGGGGAAGAGTTTTCTCCTCTGCCTTTTTTCAATGCCCAATGCCCAATGCCCAATTCCCAATGCCCAAATTAATGTTGTGTCTTCAGTCTTTCGTGTAAGGCGTTGCGTGCGTGTTCTCGGTCGTCAAAATGGATTTTTTCGGTGCCGAGAATTTGGTAGTCTTCGTGACCCTTACCAGCAAGTAACACTCCATCACCGGGTTGTGCTTGTAAAATAGCGGTACGAATAGCAGTAGCACGATCGCAAATTACAGTTGGCTGCACTGTGTCAGCGATTCCCGTCAAAATATCTTGCAAAATCTTTTCTGGATCTTCAGTCCGGGGATTATCTGATGTCACTACTGCCACATCAGCTAACTCAGCAGCGATTTTACCCATTTTTGGGCGCTTAGTGCGATCGCGATCGCCTCCACAACCAAATACACAAATCACTTTACCCGGTATAAATGGACGTGCAGCTTTCAGTAAATTTTCTAAACTATCGGGTGTGTGGGCATAATCCACAATCACGCTAATATCTTGGTCAGGATTAATCTGTACCCGCTCCATGCGTCCGGGAACTCCTGGAAACTCAGGTATCACAGATGCCACTAATTGCAAATCTAGCCCTAAATGTAAAACTGCTCCTACGGCTGCAAGAAGATTTTCTAAATTATATTGTCCGACTAGGGGCGATCGAAAAGCTACGTCACCTTTTGGTGTATGTAATGTCCCACTGACACCATTCGGCTGGTAATTTAAATCACTCATCCATAAATCAGCGCTGTTGTCGTTGACGCTGTAACTCCAAACTCGTTGGGAATCTAAGGAGGCAATTAACCGCTTCCCGTAGGAATCATCAGCATTAATTATTGCCCGTCCCTTGAGATAATTAGGGCTAAATAACAACGCTTTGGCAGCAAAGTAATCTTCCATGTCGCTGTGATAGTCGAGATGGTCTTGGGTAAGATTACTGAATACCGCTACCTCAAATTCACAACCCAACACTCTACCTTGGGCCAAAGCGTGAGAACTTACTTCCATCACGCCGAACTCACTACCAGCATTTACCGCCTCAGCTAGCTGCTGTTGCAGTTCCACAGCAAAGGGGGTAGTGTGGGCAGCAGTTTGCTCAAAACCTGCCCAACGAGTGTAGAGAGTTCCCATCAAAGCTGTAGCTAGATTAGCTTTGTTGAGGAGAAATTCAATTAGATGAGTAGTTGTAGTTTTGCCATTTGTACCAGTCACACCCACCAGCTTGAGTTTTCGCCCCGGATAACCGTAAAAAGCACTGGCTATTTGGGCACAAGCTTGAGTGATGTTGCTTGCACTGATGACCACAGCCTGATTTGTGGGAGGATTTTTTTGTGCAGCTTCAGGAGAAACGATCGCAGCTACAGCCCCGGATGCGATCGCACTTTGCCAAAATTCCCCACCATCAACCCGCGTTCCTGGCATCCCAATAAACAAATCTCCCACACGACAAGCATGGGAATTTGTCTTCAAACCCCTAACTTCCACATCCTCCAAAGTCGGATGGCTAGGTAATTGTTCAACACTGTCTACCGCTGTTAGTAATTCCCGCAATTTCATTTTGTGAACCTCGTCACATTCTTAATCTTGCGCTTATTCTGCATTATTTTTTTCTAATTGGCTAAATACTTTCGCAACATTTGCTCCAACTGCTGCACACTAGCACGAGGTGAAGGACGCGGCAATGGTTTCTCACTCTCCTCTTCTTCCTCCTCGCCTCTGTGGTTTGATAAATAAAGTATCGGCACTTCATACTCATACGCAGCAAACCAATCTTCACGAGTCGTAATATCCCTAATTTCCAACTCGAAACTGGGATTTTGGATTTGTTCTAGCTTTTCTTGCAAGCCTTCACATAAATGACAGCCGGGTTTACTGTATAAAATTAATCGCATTGTTTATTTGAGTTGGCGTAAGAACTTAAGTAAGTCGGCGCAATTAAAGCTAACTGGCTGGGGCTGTCATTTGTCCCCTGTCATTCGTCATTGGTAAAGATTTTAAGCCTATTTACGTTTAATAACATAATTTAGGTTAGGAAAAATCCACCAAAAACCTAACCCCCTAACCCCCTTCCCGACGCGGGAAGGGGGAAAATTCAAAGTCTCTCCTAAAAGGAGAGAGATTTAGAGAGAGGTTTTCCAGATGCCGTAAAAAGTCAGGAAGTTATAAGTTTAGAATAACGTAGACGCTTCGACTTGCCGTAGGCTACCGCAAAGGAAGAAAGATGAGAAGAGAAGAATTTGATGTGGGTGAATATGTTGATCAGATGGGGTTTTTGTTGAATTTAGAGATCAGAGATGAGTATCGTGATGGTGTGGTGGCAAATTTTGAGAGAATTAGTGCGATCGCTAGTCTTGTAAATTCTTTCCCTTTACCAGAGGAAATTGAAGTTGCACCAGTGTTTGAACCATAATGACTTCAACAATAGCTATGTTGATGTTTTAGTAAAATTACTGAGCTTGCAGTATAACTAACGATACTAAGATATTAGCCGACTATATCTTGGAAAATCAGATGAATAATTTCAATGCTTCTAGTTCATTGAAGTCTGCGGGTGTCAGTAGATTGTTGGTGCGGTTGCTTTGGATGCTGTTAGGATTTGGCATTGCTTCTACGCTATTATCTTTGTTGGAAGTCATAGCAAAACCACTTTACCAGCTACTTGCTTCTCTTGATGCACTTGTATCAATCATTTCGTTATTTATCAGCTTAATTTCAATCATTGTTTTTTTGGTTTGGCTATATCGTCTCCATGCCGATTTAAAGAATCTATTTAAGGAATATCCGATTACGCCAGGAGGTGCGATCGCGCGATTTCTAATTCCCATATATAGCATTTGGGGAATAGCTAACACGTTGTCCACTTTTGCCGACCGATTTAAAGAGGAAGGTGATGATTTAACACGTTTAAGTGAACAAGTGCGATTGTTAATAGGGCCGCTATATGGTTTTATGATCGGGTCAAACCTTGTGACTCGTATGGCTCTTACAGAAAGTCTTAAAAATCCTGAAAACAAATTTATGCCCTTTTGGTTTTTATTATCTTGTATTCTAGATTTAGGTTTTAGTGCTACTTTGCTACAACTAACAAAAACTATGCGGACTGCTATTACTCAAAAAGCTAAACGCGCTATCTCTTAATATTTCAGCATGAATTTTAATTCAGCCGATGCCATCACAATATCAACTGCTGTCCGCGAAGGTAAAGTTAGCGCAGTGGAAGTTACTAAAACTGCATTAGCACGAATAGCAACGCGGGATGATCAACTCAATTGTTTTACGGCTGTCACTGCTGAAACAGCTTTAACAGATGCAGCCCGCATTGACAGGGAAATTGCCCAAGGGAATAATCCTGGAATGCTTGCTGGTGTGCCTTTTGCGGTGAAAAATCTCTTCGATATCGCTGGTTTAACGACTCTGGCGGGATCGAAAATCAATGCAGAAAACCCACCAGCTACCCAAGACGCAACCGCAGTAGCCAAGCTGAAACAAGCGGGTGCTTTGCTGGTTGGCGCTTTGAATATGGATGAGTACGCTTATGGCTTCGTAACGGAAAATTCTCATTATGGCGCGACTCATAACCCCCATGATTTACAGCGAGTTGCTGGTGGTTCATCAGGTGGTTCGGCTGCGGCTGTTGCTGCTGGATTAGTACCGCTGACATTGGGTTCTGATACTAATGGTTCTATTCGCGTTCCGGCGGCGTTGTGCGGCGTTTTTGGTTTCAAGCCGACTTACGGGAGATTATCTCGTGCTGGGGTAGCTTTATTTTCTAGCAGTTTTGACCACATTGGCCCTTTTGCGCGATCGGTGCAGGATATCGCGACGGTGTTTGATGTGCTTCAGGGAGAAGACGATCGCGATCCAATTTGTACAAAGCGTCCGCCTGAATTGGTTTTACCACAACTCAAACAAGATATTTCTGATATCAGAATTGCGATCGCTGGTGATTATTTCACCAAAGGTGCAGAACCGGAAGCTTTAGCAGCAGTCCAAAAGGTAGCTGATGCAATAGAAGTCACTGGGTACGTAATCATACCAGAAGCACACCGCGCCCGTGCAGCAGCCTTTGTGATTACAGCTAGCGAGGGCGCAAATCTGCATTTGGATAAATTGCGATGTCGTCCTCAAGATTTTGATGCGGCTACACGCGATCGCTTTTTGGCTGGGGCGTTAATTCCAAGTAGCTGGTATCTGCAAGCACAACGGTTTAGAAAATGGTATCGCGATCGCCTTCGGGAAGTATTTCAAAATGTTGATGTAATTCTTGCCCCAACTACACCAATTTCCGCACCGTTAATTGGTCAACAAACGATGATTTTGGATGGCGAAGAAATTCTTGTCCGTCCTCATTTAGGGTTATTTACTCAACCATTATCTTTCATTGGTTTACCCGTTTTATCAGTGCCAATTCATCGCCAAAATGCATTACCTTTAGGTGTACAATTGATAGCATCACCATATAATGAAGCGTTGATTTTAAGGGTTGCGGCTGCCTTAGAAGCAAAAGGTATAGTTCAGCATCAGTGATTATTAATGAATAATCGATGATTTGTTGTCATCTCATCTAATACCAATCTGAAAAAAGAATGCGACAAATAGACCATTTGTAGAGACGCGATTCATCGCGTCTTTACCCACAGTAAACGACTTTTAAAAGAACCTCTCATCTCTGAATCTGTGCGTGACTTAGACTCCATCAAAAGTAGATGGATAAACAACCTTTCCTTTATAACTTTCCTGATAACTTTGCAGTGGTTTAACCATGAAGAATTCCTCTGGTATTGGAAAGGGAGACTCGATTCCATAAACAACAGAAGTTTTAAAGCCAAAACGAGTATAAAATTGGGGATGACCTAGTACAATTACTACAGCTTCTTTCTTTGTCTCTGCTATCTCTAACCCGGCTTTGATTAATGCACTACCAATTCCTTTTCTTTGAAACAGTGGGCGAACTGCCAAAGGTGCTAAACCAAGTACCTGTAATGTCTGTTCATCCACTAAGTCAATATAGCTAAATAAAATATGACCGACTACAACATTTTCAACCTCTGCAACTAATGAAAGTTCTGAAATATAGCGGTCAGAATGGCGAATTTTTTCTACAAGTTTAGCTTCGTTTTCTTGTCCAAAGGCTAATGTATTCACCTCAGCTATTGCTAGGTAGTCTGTCAAAGTTTCACAACGAATATTCATGATTTTAAAATCAATTCCATAAAAATCCAGTTTCTCGATATTCTAACGGAATCCCTGTTTTTTCCAAATCCCTACTAAATTGTTAACTATTAACAGAATATATTCAATAATCAATGGTCATCATTCCAATAATTGATTTAACTGCCTTCAGCAATGGCAATGCAGCAACTCGGCAAGCTGTTGTGAAACAAATTTATCAAGCTTGTCATGAAATTGGTTTCATGTACTTGCAAAATTCGGGTATATCAAAAAACCTCATAAATCAAGTATTCACTCACAGCAAATCTTTCTTCAATTTACCTTTAGAAGTTAAGCAAAAGCAAGCTTGGAGTGATGAATTTAGTAACATGGGTTACGTTGGGATTGAGAGAGAACGTCTTAACCCCAATAATCCAGGCGACTTAAAAGAGGCGTTGAATGTCAACAAACAAGCGGCTGTAGGGATAGATACTTCTATTGTCACTTTTTATGATAGTTGCACAGAACTAGCTAACACGATATTACAAGCTTATGCATTGGCGTTGGAATTGCCAGAAAATTATTTTACAACAAGACATAATCAACAAAATCATACCTTGCGACTATTACACTATCCCCCATTGCAAACACCATCCAAACCCGGACAAGTACGTGCTGGTGAACATTCTGATTATGGCAGTATTACTTTACTTTTCCAAGATGACATTGGCGGGTTGGAAGTACAAACAACATCTGGAGATTGGATTGCCGCACCTGCAATTCCTGATACTGTAGTAATCAATACTGGCGATTTAATGCAACGCTGGACAAATCATGTGTTTTGCTCAACCAAGCATCGAGTGATGATTCCTAGTGATGATAGGGTGAAGCAGTCCCGCTATTCTATCGCTTTTTTCTGTCATCCTAATGATGATACCGAAATTACTTGTCTGGAAAGTTGTCAGAAAGAACAATCGCCTATTTATCCCCCTATCCTTGCGGGAGAATATCTTTTAAGTCGTTTACAAGCAAGTTATGGTAATTCGTAATTCGTAATGACGCTCGCGGACTCGCTACCGCTACGCTAACGTAATTCGTAGTTAAGAAAGATATTTAATATGAAAATATACGACTGGATTGTGGTTGGTGGTGGAATTACGGGTGCTGCACTCGCTTACGAATTAGTAAAAACAGGTTTTGCTGTACTTTTGTTGGAGCAATACAGCACACCAGAGAATGCAACTCGCTATAGTTATGGTGGGCTTGCCTATTGGTCTGGTAATACGCCACTAACTCGGCTATTGTGCGAAGAAGCGATCGCACGTTACCATATCCTATCTCAAGAGTTAGACGCTGATATCCAATTTCGGGAATTAGATTTATTACTGACGATTTCAGCCGCTAATGACCCAGACGCAACTGCTGTATCATATAATCATTTTGCCATTCCACCTCGTTTACTCAGTGTCCAAGAAGCTTGTGAGTTGGAACCGCAGCTAAATCGAGAGGCGATATCTGGTGCTTTAACTGTCAAACATGGTCATATTCACCCAGAAAAAACAGCGCAAGCTTACATCCAAGCCTTTTTGCGGGCTGGGGGTGAAATGCAGATTACCCAAGTTTTGCAAGTATTGCAAGATGGTGTCAAAACCACCACTGCAACTTTCCACAGCGCGAATGTTGTCATTTGTGCGGGTGGACTTAGCCGCCAGCTTCTAAAATCTGCTGGTGTTTCCATCAAGCTGTATTTTACCCATGCAGAAATCATTGAAACCCCACCTGTTGATATCAGGTTACGCACCTTAGTTATGCCGGCTAATCTGCAACGGTTTCAACTAGAAGCTGAATCTACTCAAGTTGATGAATCGTGGGATGAACTTGGTAATGATTTAGTACCGCCAATTTTAGATGCGGGTGCAATTCAGTTCCAAGATGGTAGTATCCGCATTGGTCAAATTAGCCGTGCGATCGCAGATCCTCATGCCAAGGTAAACTCAGAGGTAAGCGAAAAATGGTTGCGAAGAAGTGTTGGTCAAATTTTACCAACATTGGAGAATTTACCAGGGACTTGGTATCATTGCCTAGTGGCATTTAGTAGCAATCAACTACCCTTAATTGGTGCTATCCCAGGATTTGAAGGCGTTCATGTTTTTTCTGGGTTTAGCAATCCCCTAGTACTTATACCACCTTTGGCAGAACGCTTTGCTAATTTTGCAACTGGACAGGAAGATGAAATTATTACAAAAATGCTAATCTAAAAGCCTCGCAGTTAAAGACATAAATATTATTGATGCTGATACATGAGGTACAGTCAAACTTTGGAGTTATAAAAAGCTGGTATAATATCATGTTCGCGTAATCAGTATTAAATATAAAATAAACTCCTAGTTTGTAGTGAGCGATTTATCGCTCAGAGCAGGGATTATCAGGACTAAAGTCCTTACTACAAACTTTAAATTTATTTATGCCTAGATACTTAGCAGTTTTTAACTGTCTAGAATCTCAGACATTCGTGGAGAAGAAAGGTTTTGTTCCTCCATAACGCATTGCATAGATATGGGAATCTTTAGAAAATTAACAAAGCTTAATCTTAAAAAGTTTGTTTTTTATTACAAAAACAAACTTTTTTGTATCGCTCGTCACTTTTTACTAGTAAACTATCGCACTAATATCACACTTTAAAGATTGATATTGTCAGCTTTCTATGAGTTGGCTGATTCATCAAGAGGAAAATTCATAAAAGATATGAGAAGACAATTTAACCGACGCAAGTTTTTAATCTACGGTTCTGCAACTTTTGGAAGCAGCTTTTTTTTGAAAGCTTGCGCGAATAATTCTCCAACTGCAACAGAGAGTCCAGCCGCGCCTCCTGCTGCTTCACCAGCGGCGGCTACTGCGGGTGACACCATCAAAGTAGGTATTTTGCACTCTTTGAGTGGTACCATGTCTATTAGTGAAAAAAGCGTTGTCGATGCTGAAAAATTAGCAATCAAAGAAATTAACGCTGCTGGTGGTGTCTTAGGTAAACAAATTGAAGCAATTACTGAAGATGGTGCTTCTAACTGGGATACTTTTAGAGAAAAGGCAACTAAGCTAATCGATCAAGATAAAGTAAGTGTAGTTTTTGGTTGTTGGACTTCTGCTAGCCGCAAGAACGTCAAGCCAGTATTCGAGAGCAAAAATCACATGCTCTGGTATCCTGTGCAATATGAAGGTCAAGAGTGTTCTAAAAACATTTTCTACACTGGCGCTGCGCCAAATCAACAAATTGAACCATCTGTTGATTGGCTGTTAAAAAATAAAGGGAAAGAATTCTTCTTAGTTGGCTCTGACTACGTTTTTCCCCGTACAGCTAATACCATCATTAAAGCTCAATTAGAAGCTTTAGGCGGAAAAACCGTTGGTGAAGATTATTTACCTCTTGGTAACACAGAAGTTACACCAATTATCACTAAAATCAAACAAAATTTGCCCAATGGCGGCGTGATTTATAACACTTTGAATGGTGATAGCAACGTTGCTTTCTTCAAACAATTGAAAGGGGCTGGATTGACACCAGATAAATATCCCTCCATGTCTGTAAGTATTGCTGAAGAAGAAGTTAAAGCAATTGGTGTAGAGTATCTCCTAGGTCACTATGCAGCTTGGAATTATTTTCAAACAGTAGATACACCTGCTAATAAGAAGTTTGTGGCAGCTTTCAAGAAAGAATACGGTGAAAACCGGGTGACAAATGACCCAATGGAAGCAGCATACATTGCAGTTTATTTGTGGAAGCAAGCAGTACAAAAAGCTGGGACTACTGATTTAGAGAAAGTGCGGGCGGCGGCTTATGGTCAAACTTTAGATGCGCCTGAAGGTAAAGTGACAATGGATGCCAATCATCACATATCTAAAATTGTGCGGATTGGTCAAGTTAGACAAGATGGATTGTTTAATATTGTCTATGCTACTCCAACACCAGTTGAGCCAGTTCCTTGGAATCAATTTGTAAAAGAGACTAAAGGATTTGCTTGTGATTGGACTGACCCTGCGAAGGGTGGTAAGTTCAAGAAAGTTTAATTCATTAGTCATTAGTCATTAGTCATTAGTCATTAGTCATTAGTCATTGGTTAATAGTTACAAGCAACAAAGGACAAAGGACAAAGGACAAAGGACTAATGACTAAAAAAGCTGATAGCTGTTATGGAGAAATAAGTGTTAGCAGGATTTTTAGAAGCTGTATTTAATGGCATTAGTATTGGCGCTGTATTATTGATTGCCGCGTTGGGACTAGCTATTATATTTGGATTGATGGGCGTCATTAATATGGCGCATGGTGAATTGATGATGTTCGGTGCTTATACAACTTATGTTGTACAAAATGTATGTAAGCAATTGGGCGGAGTGTGGTTTGAAGTTTATATATTTTTGGCTTTGATTGTTGCTTTTATTTTCACGGCTGCTGTGGGATTAATTCTAGAAAAAGGCGTGATTCGTTATCTCTATGGACGCCCGTTAGAAACTCTATTGGCAACTTGGGGAGTAAGTTTGATTTTTCAGCAGTTTGTCCGCAGTGTCAATTGGGTATTGATAATTGGCATAGGCTTATTTTCTCTGTTGTTTTTTGGAGGTTTATGGATTTTAAATTCCCGCACAGATTTGGGAAGAGTTCGTAACTGGATTGTGGCGGTGATATTTTTATTATCGCTGGGGGTGACAATCACAACAGCAAATTTATTGAGTCAAACTTATCAGTTAGCAGTAACTCAACCTTGGTTTGGCGCTCAAAATGTGGATGTAACTGCGCCTACTTGGTTACAATCAGGGATGTCTTTAGGTGGTGTACAATTACCCTTTGCCAGATTATTTATTATTGCTTTAACAATAATCTGTGTATCAGGAATTTACTTATTTTTACAACGTTCTAGCTGGGGTTTAAGAATTCGGGCTGTGACGCAAAACCGGAGTATGAGTGCTTGTTTGGGTATCCCAACTCAAAAGGTTGATGCGATTACTTTTGCACTGGGTTCTGGTTTAGCTGGTGTGGCGGGATGTGCGATTAGTTTGCTTGGTTCTGTAGGACCAAATACGGGACAAAACTATATTATTGATACTTTTATGGTTGTTGTCGTTGGAGGTGTGGGCAATTTAGCTGGGACTATTTTGGCTGCTTTAGGTATTGGTACGGCTAATTTTTTAATTGGTTCTGGGACTCTGGCTTTGTTGTTGACTCCTGTTAAACCTTTGGCTGATTTCTTTACTTTTTTTGCCACGACGAGTATGGCGAAGGTAATGGTATTTGCGCTGATTATTGTGTTTTTACAGTGGAAGCCTGGGGGGATTTTTCCGCAGAAGGGACGTACTGTTGATGTTTAAACCGCAGAGATGCAGAGGATACAGAGAATGATAAAGAAGGGGGGAAGGTTAATTTTAATTGAGGTGGGGGTGGTGATTGCGATCGCACTCTTCCTTATAATTATCATGCCACTGCTGCTTTCGGAGTTTCGCCTGAATTTGTTGGGGCGATTTTTGTCGCTGGCGATCGTGGCTTTGGGTATCGATTTGATTTGGGGTTATACTGGTTTACTAAGTTTGGGACATGGTATTTTCTTTGGTTTGGGTGGATATGCGATCGCAATGTACCTAAAACTCCAAGTCCCGACTGGAGAATTGCCTGATTTCATGGGACTTTATGGGGTTACGGAACTTCCCGCCTTTTGGCAACCTTTTTATTCGTTTCCTTTGACAATAGCTGCTGTGGTACTAATTCCAGGCTTATTGGCGGGAATATTAGGATATTTAGTATTTCGGAATCGCCTCAAGGGAGTTTATTTTTCTATCTTGACCCAAGCTGGAACTATTGTATTTTTCAACTTCTTTAACGGTCAACAACAATTTTTCAACGGTACGAACGGACTGATAGATTTTACAACTTTCTTTGGGGCAACGGTCAGCGATGCCAAGACGCAATTGATTTTCTACACGCTGACGGTAGTGTTTCTCGCAGCAACCTACGGCGTTTGTCGCTGGTTGACAAGCGGACGCTTTGGGAGGTTGTTGATAGCGATTCGTGATGATGAAAGTCGGGTAAGATTTTCTGGCTACGACCCTACAGATTTTAAGGTGTTGGTGTTTGCAGTTTCCGGTGCGATCGCAGGCATAGCAGGAGCATTTTACACCATTCAGAGTGGTTCTGTCTCACCCAGAGCAATGGATATTGCCTTTTCGATTGAAATGGTGATTTGGGTAGCTGTAGGCGGACGCGCTACTTTGATTGGGGCGATTGTCGGAACTTTGTTAGTAAATTATGCCCGCACTTTTTTAAGCGAACAATTTGCCGAAATCTGGCTATTTTTCCAAGGCGCACTATTTTTGATAGTCGTTACAGTCCTTCCTGACGGTATCGTGGGATGGTTGCGTAGTCAGAATATTTCTCTTTTCCACCGCCGTCAACAAATTGTTACATATCCCACCTTGGAAGAAGACCCCGAAGTGCAACATGAACGCGAAAATATTGGAAACTGAAAACGTAACTGTTAATTTTGACGGATTTAGGGCGCTAAATCAGCTTAACTTTAGCATGGATGTGGGTGAATTACGGGTAGTAATTGGCCCCAATGGAGCGGGAAAGACAACGTTTCTGGATGTGATTACAGGGAAAGTGCAACCAACCGTTGGGCGAGTTTTATTCAAAGGAAGAAACCTACGTTCTTTACCTGAATATCGAATTGCGCGATTGGGAATTGGGCGTAAGTTTCAAACACCTCGAATTTACCTGAACTTAACGCCCCGTGAAAATCTAGAAATTACCATTAACAAGAAGAAAAATGTCTTTTCTACTTTGTTTGAACGTTCTAATGCTGTTGAAAAGAATAATATTAAAGGATTATTAGAAACCATTGGTTTAACTCCTAAAGCTGATATTAGAGCAGCTTTACTTTCCCACGGGGAAAAACAACGTTTAGAAATTGGGATGTTAGTGGCACAGTCACCAGACTTATTACTCGTTGATGAACCAGTTGCGGGTTTAACAGATGAAGAAACCTATAACATCGGCGAACTACTTTTAGCATTAGCACAAAGTCATTCAATTTTAGTAATTGAACATGATATGGAATTTGTGCGGCAAATTGCCAAGAAAGTAACAGTTTTACATGAAGGTTCGGTGCTGTGCGAAGGGAATTTTGAGGAAGTTCAAAATGACTCTCGTGTTATTGAAGTATATCTAGGAAAACAGGAAGAGTAGATTTCAATACTGCTCGCTTTGTGCATTTTTAACTCGGAATAGGGTTTGGGAAAAGGTT